>CAZQNF010000078.1:0-4847 GCA_964594675.1 uncultured Gammaproteobacteria bacterium
AGCAATCGACGTTAACGTGCGCTCGCCGCCAGAAAGGGCGTTAAGGTATTTAATCTTTTTGCCGGGTGGATTAGCAATAATATCAATACCTGATAATATTTTTTGTTTTCTTTTATAGGGTTCTTCCTCATTGGAAAGGATAGTACTTTCTTCTAACCCCGCTCCGTCGGTCTGGTTTTCGTCGCTATACACTTCCTCTAGACTCGCTTCACCACCTTCAAATAAAATCTGGAAATAACGGTTAAACTCGCGGCGAATCTGTTTAAAAGCTTCTGAGCGTTTTTTCTTCATCACATTGTCAAGATCTGTAATAATTTTCTTCAAATCTTTAATGGCTGATGTAAGATCCTGAATTTGTGACTCTAAAAATTCGTATTTTTGTTTGGTCTCGGCATACTCAACAACGGCCTGTTCGTCAATTGCACCAATCAAACTGAGCTGGTATTTTATTTTCTGGATGCGCGGCAAAATTTCGGCAATTTCCGGCTGGGGGTGAACAATTTCATGCCGGGCAATAAGTGAAGCCAGGCTTACACCTAGTTCTTCGTCAACTTCTTTGCCAAGCTCTTCTTCACGCACTTCAAGCTTGGCGAGTGCCACTTGAAAATTATTTTTCTTCTCAAGAATAGCATTCACCTGGTTTTGAGCCATTTGCATACGGTTTTGCAATGCAAAAAATTGTTGGCGTTTTTGCTCACCCTCTTCGTTAAAGCGTTCAATACGTTCCGAAATACTAGCGATCTGTGTACTTACTCCGGTGATCTGATTGCGTAGTTCGGTTTCTTTCTGTTGCAACTCAATCATTTTTTCACCAAATTTCTCGGGGTGCCCGCTTAAAAGATTAATATCTTGTTCAACTTCCTGCAACGCATCCTGAATTTTAGTAAATTCTTGAGCGAGCCGCTGTTCACTCGCCTGAACAGCTCTTTCTTCTAACTGCGCAAGAGAAACATCCTCTTTTATCTTTTCCACTTCAAGTTCAATCTCAAACAAACGTTTTTTCTTGGCGACAATTTCTTGTTCAGCCCGTTCAATCGCCTGCTCATCACCAAAGCTTAAACGTCCGGAAAAAGTAACTTGGCTGCGCTTACCACGAAAACCACCTTTCATAACACCCGTTTTTTCTACTAGATCACCAGCAAGCGTAATCATGCGCACTTTGCCAATACCGATTTGCTCAGCCGCTTGGAGATCTTGTACTACGAGCGTTGAGCCAAGCACAAACGAAAAAATACTTTTTAATTCCGGGGAAAAGTGCACCAAATTTACGGCCCAGTCAATCGCTCCTGGCCGAGTCGCGTATTCATATTCGTGCGCCAACGGTTCACGGGCGCGAATTTTATTCATCGGCAAGAATGTAACGATACCGGCTTTTTCGCGGCGCACATGGTCAATAAGTTGACGGGCGGTTTCACTCTCGTCTACTACCACTGAAGTCAGATACTGCCCAGCCGCAACTTCAAGCGCTAGCTGATATTTTTCGTCCACTTGGCCAAGTTCGGCCAGCACGCCATGCACATGACCAAATTGGTTACTTACACTCAAAACCGTTTGCAGAGCTCTAAGACCCGTAAGCTGATTCATATTCTGCTCGGAGTGAGCACTCATGAGGCGATTTTGCAAAACCTCAAGCTGAGTAGCTTCAACATTTCTTTCTTGGAGCAGCTTAGTGAGTTTAGTACGATGAAACAAAGTGTCATTACTTTGATTTTCTTTATTTTCCGAAATTTTATAAAGTTCAGCCGATAACTCGTCGCTGCGACTTTTGAGCTCGCGACGCTTATTCTCCATCCACGGAATATCCCGCTCACCAGCCTCAGCATACTGCGCTGTCATCTTGGTTTCAAGACGCAGAACTTCTAGCTCGAGCGTATTTTTTTCTTGCATTTTACCCCGATACTCGGATTGCAGACCTTCAAAGACATCATTTCTCGAGGCTTCATCAGCAAGCACAGCCATTGATTTCTGAATTGTCTCGAGTTCTGTTTGGTGAACCGTGTATACTTCATTCGTTTTTTCCATTTCTTTATGCAAGCCGTCGATTTCACCATGAATTTGATTGCGGAGCAAATGATAATACGTTTCCTGATGAGCGCAGAGTTCAATCTTCAGATTTTCACGCTCTTCCAGTTTTTTCATCTGCCGCTCGAGCGATTTAAGGCGTGGCTCAACTTCTTTAAAAACCGTCTCAGCTTGAGCAATATTTTCTTCGCTACGCACAAGTTTCAAGTGACTTTGGTGGCGTTTAATTTGCAATTCTTTAATTCCCGATGCTTCGTCAAAAAAATCCTTGCGCTCAGACGCACCCACGGTTAAAAGCTTGTCAATCATCCCCTGCCCCACTACAGTGTAGGCATCCTCGGCAAATGAAGCCTGCGCTAAGAGAATCCGAATATCTAAAAGACGCGCCGGAGCATTATTAATAAGATACTCACTCTCACCTGATCTATAAATACGTCGAGTAATGGTAATTTCTTCTTGTTCAATTGGTACGGTTTTAGTACTGTTATCAAGATACATTGTTACCTGAGCCATTGAAAGCGCACCTTTGGCGTCTGATCCGCTAAAAATCACGTCATCGCTTTTTTTCCCACGCAGTGTCTTCATGCTCGCTTCACCCATTACCCAGCGAATAGCGTCAGTAATATTGCTTTTACCTGAGCCATTGGGGCCAACCACGGCGGTAATGCTAAATTTGCCGTTTTCGGGCGGCAAAAATTCTAGAATTGTTCTTTCAGCAAAAGATTTAAAACCTTGGATTTCCAGGCGTTTCAAAAACATAATGATCGATTATACCATAACCTTGACAATCGTGTACAATACTGCTATAGTGCGCTGTTTACTGAATAAACTGAAACTTATGCTCGCTGAAATAAAGCAAATTCATTCCTATCTCAAACAGGCCAAAAAAATCCTGATTACCCCCCACCAAAACCCAGACGGGGATGCTTTGGGTTCTGCCACAGCGCTTGCTGAATGTTTATACATCCTCGGCAAACCCATAAGTATTTTTTGCGCCACAGGTTTTGCCGAAAAATGGGAGTATTTAGCCCATATTAACGAAATAACGAATGATCCACTGGTGTTTGCAGACCCAGATATTGATACGATTGTCGTGGTCGATTCGGGTGACCTGCGCTATGCGGGTGTTGCGAATTTTATCGACCGCAGCCGTGTAAAACTTATCAATATCGATCATCACGCCACCAACGAACGCTATGGCGATATTAACCTGGTGATTCCCACAGCTTCAGCCACTGCCGAGGTGCTGTACCATTTTTTCCAGATGAGCGGCCTGACCATTAACCCAACTATGGCCACTTCCCTCCTCACTGGCCTCATTACCGACACCGACAATTTCCTCAATGCCGCGACTTCGGCCGAAGTTATGGCCATTGCGAGCGATCTCTTCCGCCACGGTGGTAATATCAAAACCATTAACAAACGTCTTCTAAAAAACAAAAGTGTTGATTCCCTTAAACTCTGGGGCGAGGTCTTAAAGCGTCTGAAAAAAATTGATGAACTGGACATTAGTTACACCTACATTACCCAAGCTGACATTCTGCGCTCCGGGATCGATGAAGGCGAAAGCGAAGGCATCGCGAATTTTTTAAATGGTCTGAATGAAACAAAAATTTCCCTTATTTTAAAAGAAACCAAAGATGGCCGAGTAAAAGGCAGCTTTCGCACCACCCACCACGACGTGGATGTGTCAGCGCTTGCCAAAGCCATGGGAGGCGGCGGGCATAAAAAAGCAGCTGGGTTTAATGCACCCGGAACGATTAAAGAGGTCCTCGAAAAAATAAAAACTTTGTCTACGGAAAAAAATTAATATGCCTTATCGCGAAAATTTATACCCAATCATTGAACAACAAAAACACCAAATCGAAGAGGAACGCAGAAAAAGTGATCAGTCCGCACAACGTAAAGCACAGAGAGGTAATTTAAAAGAAACACTGGTTTATTTAGCAAAACAAGCACTTAATATATGCTTGGAGGGCGATGCATCGCTTCAACTAAAAAGGAGATCCAACAATTATATAGATGTTTTACATGAAGAAGCGCTGCAGGAAAATAAAAAAAGAGATGAATTAACTGTTAAAATCGCTCTAGCTGGTAGAACATTTGGACCAGAAGAAATAAAAAAAATATTTCCTAATACTAGTTTTGATAATTTTCCCACCCCTACACTTACAGATATAGTTCCAGCTAAATATGCAGACATGGTAGTAGCGGAGATGCGTGAAAATTTTCGCTTCTACCTGGAATGGCCTATTACTTTACAAGAACTGCACGATACCATTAAGCGTTTAGGATTTACTATTGAATTTAAAGGTACTGAAAAAAAATTCCAAAAACTGACTATTTCCAAGGAAACTCAGTTAATGATTTTTTTAAGATGGAAATGGGTCTACCTGTGAGCCATTCTCAACAACCCGAATGGGTATTTTGGCCCACGTGTACTTTTGCCCCTGTCAACGTTACTCGAGCAATTTATATGACTTTATTAGCAAGTCAGTTCGACCCATCATTTAGTTCGTATGCGCTGAGGTTTGGTTCTAACGGCTACCATTACCATATAAATCTGCGTGAAGGAAAACTTATTATCACGTATGTAGGACATTGCTACGAATAATACTCATTTGGCACTCGCGACAGATCGCCAACACCATATCTTTAATATGCCTTATCAAGAAAACCAATCCATACTTGAAGAACAACGCACAATAAGCGATAAAGCTGCTAGCGTAGGAGAAAACCAAATAAACCAACAGAGAAATGTGTTTGATATAATTTTTGATATAGCTCAGCGCGACATAACCGCATTAAACCACCCAAGTCGCTCT
>CAZQNF010000079.1:0-4830 GCA_964594675.1 uncultured Gammaproteobacteria bacterium
GTTTAAAGGAGTTAAAAATGGTATTCAAGCAAGATGGCCAATATCTATTTTTCTCTATAGATGATAAAAAATGGCTAGTAAATACCAAATTAGGTGCTCCACGTTTTTTTAGAGACAGATTTGCTACTGCACTGGGCAATAGCGAACGTGGAAATTGGAAAGAGATGCATCAGAATGAAACTCTTATGATTATATCCGGCAAGGAGAATGCACGGTGTAAAGAACGTTGGCAGAATGGATCAAGCAAAAATAAGTTGGTTTAATATAGAAATTTTTTTAAGACTCTCAAAAAACTGAGCCCACCGTATAGTTCTGAACTTGTTTGTTTTAGGAACCCGTTTAATCTTGTGAATCCGACCGTCCCACATCAGTCGGATTTTTGTTTTAGTGTAGGTAAAAGAGACGGGGATAATAAAAAAGATGCTAACTTGCCAAAAAGTTTAAAAAATTAAGATCAAAGAAACTAAAAAAGATTAAATTAATTTAAAATTCTTAATTGAATTTTGAAGAGCGGGATTCTAGGTTATTCTTTTTTGTTTTTATCATATTGTGATATAATAGTGAAAATTTTATAATTTATTTTTATTTTATATGATGGTTCGTCGCAAGGAAGTCATGCCGCCTACGCCGCCAGTTAAATTTTATAAAACGATTGCCCTGTCGTTTTTATTTTTAACCATTATTCTTTTGGGGGTGGTAATTCTCATTACCGCCAAAAAAGCGACCATCACCGTTGAAGCCACCCAAAATACCAAGACCATCAATTTTATTGCCAAAACCCAAAGCGCCTCTTCTACGCCCGATACCCTCATGGCCCAGGTAACAACTACGGCTTTTACTTGGTCCAAAAAATATTTCCCCACGGCCACCAAAACGCTCGATGCCGTCGCGACTGGCGAAGTTACTATTTATAACAAAGGTAATACAGCGCAGCCACTCGTAAAAACCACACAGCTGTTAAGTGCGGGTGGAGTACTTTTCCGTTTAGAAAATGGAGTGGTGGTACCAGCACAAGGACAGGTAGCCGCTACGGTCTATGCCGACCAAGCTGGCGCCACCGGAAACATTGCCCCATCAACTTTTACAGTGGTTAAACTCAATGCCGACAAGCAGAAAGTTATTTATGCGGAGAGTAAACAAGATATGACTGGTGGCGTTAAGAAAATTGGCTTTTTGAGCACTGATGATCTGACTAACGCTCAGGCAGATATGAAAAACCAAACCCAGGAACAGTATACAGCCAAAAATCCGACCAATGGTCAGACCCAAGTTGTTTCGGTCATTGACCAAACTTTTAAATCTGATGGACAAGTAGGAGAGGAAGCGGCCGATTTTACCCTCACCACCACGGCTACGGTTTTAATGGTTAGCTATAACTCAGCGGACCTTAAAGTTTTCCTCGATCGCGAGGTAGGCAAAAATATGGATCAACGCTCGGAAAAAATTCTCTCACTTGATAATGCGCCAAGTGTGAAGGTTTTGACCTATGATTTGAAAAATGGAAGTACCGAACTGTCTGTAAGCGAAAATATGGTGGTAACTCTAGACGCTAACGCCGAATCTTTAACCCCAAACCAGTTTGTCGGTAAAAGTAAGGAAGAAATCGAGCGTTACACCCAATCGCTCGACCATGTGGCAAAAACCGAGGTAAAACTTTTCCCATCCTGGATTTCGACAGCCCCAAGTGCTGCTGGCAAAATTCAAGTGATTGTTAAAAACGTCCAGTAATTGACAAACTTACATTTTTATCTTAGAATTTAACTATTCAAGCAGGAACTAGCCCAGTTTGCCTAATGGTAAACATGGTACCACTCCAGCTTTACAATCTAGTAAAAGTAAAACATTCGGGTGGAACCGTCTTAAATAATTTTTAGGACCCCGATAATTCTCTTTCCAAGGAATTATCGGGTTTTTATTTTTTTATGTTACAGAACAATATTTTAACTTTAGATAACGGTACTTTTGAAGTCTTCTTGCCAGAAGCGGAGATTCTAAATCGCCTGAAGATTATGGCGAGTGAAATCGAGCGAGATTTAGCTGGGAAGCAACCAATTTTTATCTGCGTCATGAATGGTGCGCTCATTTTTTTTACCGATCTGATTCGGGAGATAAAAACGATTGATCTCGAAACGGAAAGTATTCGTCTCAGCAGTTATGGCAACAGCGAAGTTTCCTCTGGACAAGTGCAAGTTTTGCAGTCAATCAAAACCCCGCTCACTGGTCGCGATATTGTAATTGTAGAAGATATTATCGATTCCGGCCGCTCTATGAAATTTTTACGGGAGCTTCTCCTGAAGGAAAATCCCGCTAGCTTGCGGATCGCCACGCTGTTATGGAAACAAACTTCCGCGCACATAGATTTTCCTATCGATTATATCGGTTTTACCATTCCCGACCATTTTGTCATTGGTTATGGTTTAGACTACAAGCAGGTTAAAAGAAATTTAAAAAGTATTTACATTAAAAAATAATAAAATATTTTATGGACACTACACAGCTCGACCATATTCGTCATTCCGCTGCGCACATGCTCGCTGCAGCCGTACTGGAGCTTTACCCAGGTACCAAGCTTGGCATTGGACCAACCATCGACAACGGTTTTTATTATGATTTTCAATTTCCGGAGGGCGTAAGTATTGCTGATGCTGATCTTATTGCAATCGAAAAGAAAATGAAACATATTATCAAAGGCAATCATGCGTTTGTTGGGAAAGAAGTGACAGTCGACGAAGCGAGAGTATTTGAAAAAGATCAGCCATTTAAATTGGAACTTATTAATGAATTTTCTGGCGAAGGTAAAAATTTGACGCTCTATACCTCTGGGCCATTTACGGATCTGTGCCGCGGCGGACATAGTGATAACACCAACCAGATTCCAGCCGATGCGCTCAAGCTCCACAAAGTAGCGGGTGCTTACTGGCGCGGGGACGAAAAAAACTCGATGCTGACTCGTATCTATGGTTTACTTTTTGCTACGCGCGCGGAACTTGAAGCATTTTTACACCAAATGGAAGAAGCCAAGAAACGCGATCATCGTAAGCTCGGTAAAGAGCTCGACTTATTTACGTTTTCTGATTTGGTAGGGCCAGGTTTACCGCTCTGGACGCCTAAAGGCACGATACTTCGCAACACGCTCGATAATTTTGTGTGGGAACTGCGTAAAGAACGGGGTTACGAAAAAGTTACCATCCCGCATATTACCAAAAAAGATCTTTATGAAACCAGTGGCCATTGGCAAAAATTCCAGAATGATCTGTTTCACGTAAATACGCGTGAAGGCCATGAGTTTGCCATGAAGCCCATGAATTGTCCGCATCATACCCAAATTTACAATCGCAAAGCCTGGAGTTATAAAGAATTGCCGCAGCGCTACTCGGAAACTACCATGTGCTATCGTGATGAGCAATCCGGTGAGCTCTATGGCTTGTCGCGCTTACGATCGTTCACTCAAGACGATGCTCATGTATTTTGTCGTGCATCACAAATTAAAGAGGAATTTCTAAAAGTCTGGGATATTATTGATATTTTTTATAAAGCAGTTGGTTTTAGCGGATTAAAAGTCCGTCTGTCGCTCCATGATCCGGCCCATTTTGAAAATTATTTGGGAACTCCAGAGATGTGGAAAGCGGCTGAGCAAAATATCCGTGAATTAGCAACGAGCCGGAACGTGGTGTTTTTTGAAGCATTGGGCGAAGCTGCTTTTTATGGGCCAAAAGTCGATTTTATTGCCGAAGATTCCATTGGTCGCAAATGGCAAGTAGCCACTATTCAGCTTGATATTAATCAGCCGGAACGTTTTGATTTATCCTGCGTCAATGAGAGTGGTGAAAAAGAACGGATTGTAATGGTGCATGCTGCTATTATGGGTTCGATTGAACGATTCTTGTCGATTCTCATTGAGCATCATGCCGGAGCTTTTCCAGTGTGGATTGCGCCAGTCCAAGTGCTGTTTGCTGCAGTTTCTGAAAAGCATAATGAAGGAGCAGCGCAGCTGGCTCAAGAATTTGAAACAACTGGTATAAGACCGTCCGTAGATACGACTAACGAAACGATCGGCAAGAAAGTTCGCAAAGCGGCTGGAGAAAAAATTCCGTATGTTGTGGTAGTGGGGGATAGAGAACTCGCTGGTGATATTTGGACCATTCGTGTGCGTGGACAGGAAGAACAAATAAAAATGAGTAAGGAAGAATTTATGGCGAAGGTAGTAATGGAAACAAAAGAAAGAAAATAATGAGATAAAAAAGTCCCGACAAAATCGGGACTTTTTAGGTAGGCTCCGAATGTTTTGAGGAAATATTATATTTTTTCTATGAGTTTTGAAAAACTTCCGAAAGTTATTGTTGTTCTTGGACCAACCGCCTCAGGAAAAACTGATTTGGGTATTAAGCTTGCTAAAGAATATAATGGAGAAATTATTTCGGCTGACTCGCGCCAAGTGTATAAAAAATTAAATATCGGTACTGCCAAACCAAATGGGTCTTGGAAAATAAAAGATGGGGTCGAAGCGTTTTATATTGATGATATAGCTCACCATCTTATGGATTGCATAGCTTCCGATGAAGCGTTTAGCGTCGCTGACTTTAAACGCTTGGCTGAGGCAAAGATTTTTGAAATAGTGAAGCGAAATCATGTGCCGATTATAGTTGGGGGTACCGGTCTTTATATTTGGTCTTTAACCGATAATTTACAAATTCCAAGCATTCTTCCCCAAGAACAATTCCGGGAATATTTACAAGCTTTGCCACTGGAACGCTTGGTTGCACGATTAAAAATTGTCAATGCAAATCTGATCCAAACCATTGATCTATGTAATCCACGCCGAGTAATGCG
>CAZQNF010000080.1:0-4823 GCA_964594675.1 uncultured Gammaproteobacteria bacterium
ATCCTTCCCAAGGATAAGCTACGGGTCCGATTCCCGTTACCCGCTCCAAGTTTTAACTTAAGATAATATGGTGCGTGTTCGTTCCGCAATTCCAGAAGATGTTAAAAAACTTCAGATTTTACTTCTTGGTTTACACAAGACTCGAAATAGTCACTACTCTCAACTTACTAAGCTCTTTCACAAAAAACTGGCAGCAATTCCTAAGTTAACAGTTCGCGATTTAAAAAAACAGATTTATTTGGTTGCAGTAAATGGTCTACAAGTTGTTGGTTTTGTTAGTGGGTCAATATATGTGGTCAAATCTTCGTATGTTGCCAAGCGAGGTTCGATTGATGAGCTGTATGTTGAAGAAAATTTTCGCAACCAAGGTGTTGGTCAAAAACTGGTTCAATCATGGCAGAGAGAATGTAAAAAACAAGGTTGTGGTATTTTTACTGTTAAAACTGATGTAGAAAACAAGATCGCTCAGGATTTCTATTTATCTATGGGAATGAATGAGGTTACGAAAGAGTTTTGGAAAAAACTGTAAGAAATTGATTGTTTACGATTATTTATTCTGTTTTCTTAACTTTTTTGTTTGTTAGGGTAAATATATTATCAATCAGGTTATTGAACGATTAAGTATAAATCGTGTGTCATAACATGCATAAAACTTACCTCATATTTTTCTTTATCTTATTCGTTTCTGGTTGTGGTTCAACTCCTAAGAGTGCGGGACCAATTCCTGTGCCGATGGCTATAGAACAAACTCCTGAACCGGTAAATACGCCAACCATCATAAAACTCGAGCATGAATCCTTTGCTGTCCAAATCGAATATGACCCGCAAGGAAAATTTATTTCTGAATGGAAAAATGGTGGACAAGAGATTGTTATTAACGGAGCATATTTTGATACCGATTATACGCCATCCGGATTGCTTATAATAAATAAAAAGAGAATTGGTAAAAGAATGTTTGGCCAAAATAAAACTGGTTTAATTGCTGTTACAAACAACCTAACTTCTATTCGTGATCTGGCAGTAAGCCCGGTCAAAGATAATGAATCCCTCGATTTTGCCTTGCAAAGTTATCCGTTTCTTATTAAAAATAGTTTGCCAGCACTCAGCTCCGATTCCGGCAAAAAAGCCCGTCGCACAGCGCTCGGGGTTGATATGGAGAAAAACGTTTATATTATTACCGCGACATCGTACCAGCCAACTTTGTACGAATTTATGAACCAAATTGTGGCTACTAAAATTCCTTTTACCTTTGTGCTTAATTTGGACGGTGGACCATCGACTGGTCTATTTGCTAATTGGGGCGAAACTCAGTTGCAAATGGATAGTTTTACCAAAGTTTCGAGTGTTATAAGGTTTAAGGTAAGATAATAACTTTTTTCTATAGTTTCCCGAACAGTAATTTAAATATTTGTTTTTGAAACTTGGCAAAAGTTGTATTTTCAATAATCCAGGCTGTATAAGTATTGTAATCAATGAAAGCGACTTTATTGTTGTAAACGATTTGAGTAATATCATACTCAAACAGGTCGTAATTTTTTGGAATATACTTTGATTCGCGCTCAATTACTTTAGGCTTGTTGTGGGCGGTTTTTTCGTTCGTAATAACAAATTTCTGGATTTCTTTTTTTCGACAGATGCGTTCCAAATAGTTAGTTGGAAGATGTGCGTCATTTTTTATATAATCTTTGGGTGATTCGTAACGGTAAAAAACATCACCTTTTTTGCAGGTATTAAGAACATCTTCGTATACCCAAGTCATAGCCTTTTCGCCTTCTTGAAATTTGATAGTTGGTTGCGGACTACGCTGATCGTACATATTTACGAGATCAGGGATTATTTTTTCCAGGTCGCTTGTCACATGCTCAAGCAAATTTTTAAGCCGAGTGGGGGATTCGGCAGAATATATTTTTCGTTTCCCTATGACAGAAAATGAAATAAGATTTTTTTCAATGAGGGAAGGAAGAAATTTATAAATTGTTGGTCGGTGCAAACGAGTATGTTTGGTAATACGAGCAATCGAAGCCGTACCAAGTTCAACAATGGCAATATAAATAGTTATTTCGTGCTTACCCAGACCAAGTGTTTCAAGAACTGAAATTTTTTTCATAAAGTGTAATAATAAATTACTTTATTTTTACACTAGCATTTTGCTTATTTTCAGTCAATTTTTAGCAAAAAATGTAAATTGTATTACAAATAATGTAATTTTTTAAGATGATTTTTTAAAATTGCGATAAAATTTTTTGGTAATTCAATAACACCAAAAATTATATGAGGCGCGCAATCGTTTTGGGAGGTACGGGTAAGCAGAGTTTGGGGAGAGAGATAGCGATTCTCATGCTTAAGGATGGGATCACTCCAGTTCTTATTGGTCGCTCAGCCCATAATATTCAGTATGATCCGGTACTAATCGGGGCTGAATTTATTACCGCTGACCTCATGGATGGAGATGTGGCGGAAAAAGTTATTCATAGAGTGAATGATGTATCTTCGGTTACGCATCTGGTTGTTGCGGGTGGCGGTCCGCACTTGCGGGGTAATCTCACTGATCATTCGCTCAGCGAACGTCGACAGCTCTGGCGTAGTATAGTGGAGGGACCGTCAGAAATTATTGCCGCTTTTCACGGTGCGACCAAGCACGCTTATCATCTAGTCACTATGGCTTCAACTAGCGCCGTACAGATTCGTCGTGATGAAACCGTCTATGCAACAGCCCAGGCTGCCAGGCGTAGTTTTTCGCTCAATTTTCACGAGGAGCTTAGTTCACGTGTTAATTCAAAGAATTTGATTATTTGTCCGGGTGGGATGAAGACTGGTCTTTGGGAGCAATCTGCGTGTGATACAAGTCAATTTATGGATCCAGCTGTCGTAGCTCAAATTATCTGGCAAAAGGCGCAAGAACAAGTGGCGCCTTTTGCCGAATTCATTATTAAACGTAAGTCTGATGGAAATCCAGAACTTGAGGAAGGTCTGTCGCAGGAGCGTATAAGCATATTCGAAGGCGGTCGATTTAGGTAAAATTTTTTACTCCACACGAATATTATTCATTGTATGTTGTTAGAATCTTTCCATCATTTAGCCGTCATTTGTTCAAACTATCAAAAATCCAAGGTATTTTATACAAACATTCTTGGTTGTAAAATTATCCGTGAAACATATCGCGCTGAGCGAAATTCATATAAGTTGGACCTGCAAATTGCCAATAGTCAGATTGAGCTATTTTCATTTTCTAATCCTCCAAAAAGACTGTCTATGCCCGAAGCTTGCGGATTACGACATATTGCTTTTACGGTTGAAGATATGGAAGAAGTTGTGCGGCAGCTGAAACTTCAGCAGATTGAAGTAGAAGAGGTCAGAACCGATGAATTGACGGGTAAATTTTTTACCTTCTTTAAGGATCCGGATGGTCTACCGATTGAGATTTGTGAAAAATAATATTTTAATATCTAAAATTTTTTAAAGTTGTGGTAGTGCCTTCCCGAGTACATGCAACCTCGACATTGCCCGCGTTAGTGCTACATAGAGTAAATCTTTTTCAATAGCTCTCAATTCTTCCAGAAGTTTTGGGTCAGATATATTTTCTCCAATACCAGATTCGTCAACTCCCACTATAAAAACCTCATCAAATTCTACACCTTGTGCTTCATAGTAACTTAGACAATGTACGTTTAATTGTGGAAATTGCACTTTAAAATCAGTCAAATAATCTTTGTGCCGGGCTAAAATACCAAATGTCTTCTGTGAATCATTATTCAGGTGTTCGGAAATATAGCTTATTTTTTCTTGGATACTTTTGCAGACAGTTTCTTGTACCGGTTCGCCGTTCTTAATTTGTTCAGGAATGGCTACACTGTAGCCTAAGTTTTTGATGTAGTTCAGAATTTCTTTGGTGTTGCGATAGACTTTCTGCAGGTTTACCCAACGCTCCTGTGTTACGTTAATTCCAGCACTTTCCCAGGAACGAATGGTGCCAAGCTGTGTTTGTTGGGCCAGATCACCCACATAAACAATCGACTGCAAGCGTTTGTTCATGCATACATTGATGAGTGCCAGCTGTTCGGGCAAATAGTTTTGAAACTCGTCAATAACCGCTAGGTTATACTGAACTGGAAAAGAGCTTTTGCGTTTACGATACGTTCCATTGGCCATTTCTTGGTAATATTCTTTCGTAACACTAAAACCACCATCTTGTTTTTGTTTTAATTGCAGCAAAATTGTCAGATCAAACCGATCAAGCAATTTTTCTTTTTTTTGCCAGTTTAATATGGCCGTTTGTTCGGCGGTAAAAAATGCTGAGTATATTTTTTGTAACTCTGCGTAAATATTTTTGCTAAAAGAAAAATTATGCAGACTACGCAGTGCTTGCAGTTTGGCGTATTCATATAAAATTCGGTGTTTGTCGAACTGCTGATAATCGGAAATGTATACATAATTTTCCAATTGTAAAATTCTACAAGCCCACTCTGAAAATGTAACAATCGCAACCCCTTTAATACCGAGATCTGGCAATAGCTGTGAAAAATATTTTTTGGTGCCAATATCCTGTACCATTACGAGAATACTTTCTGGCGAAAAAAATTCCATGGTTTCCGGTGATTGAATGAGATAGGCGACGCGATGCAGGGCGAGTGTGGTTTTGCCGGAACCAGCCGGTCCGGAAATGGCAAATGGCCCAGTGTATGCCGCGCGAATAACTTTGTCTTGCGCTTTTTCCATGAGTTCTACTACTTCGGGGAGCACAAATCCTTCTTTGTGGCGGGTAAAGTGTTCTTGGTAAATGAGTTCTCGTGGTTTTTCTTTGCTTTCAGTAGAAAAGAAGAGGA
>CAZQNF010000081.1:0-4736 GCA_964594675.1 uncultured Gammaproteobacteria bacterium
GCATTTACCTATTTTTGGCTTTTCTAGCTTCATTGCTCTGACCGGTGTTTTAGCTATTAAGTATTTGACATTTTGCGTTAGAAGTTGAGTATAAGAGTCGGTTTTGAAATTTAAACGTAAATTGTATGACTACACTAGTGAATGTTTTTAAATTTGTCAACCCTGCTTTACAGTTAGGATTATTGTAACGTTGACGCAGTAGAAAGTGCAAGGTAGACTAATGAAAAATATATGCAAATTTTTTCGATTATACATTTATACGAATACGAAGAAATTATTCGAGTACTATCTATACCGATTTCTTTTTTGCAATCCTGGACATGGGGAGAAATAGAGCGAAATGAGGGTAAGACAGTGGAGCGTTTGGTAGTAAAAGATAAAGAAAATATTTTAGCGTATACGCAAATAGTATATGCGCATACAAAAGGTATAAAGTATGCGTTTTCACCGCAAGGACCGGTTTTGGCATCAGGTCTTGAATCAGACCAAATTACGACAATTTACCAGATTTTTTTAGAATATTGTAAAAAACAAAAATGCCTGTTTTGGCGTGTCGAGCCTGAGAATAGCTTGCCATTATCTTTGTCTCTTCAGAAAATAAAAGATGTAAATCCATCAACGACTTGTGTATTAGATCTTGCCAAAACCGAAGAACAAATACTCTCTGCGATGCACAAAAAAACTCGTTACAGTCTTCGGGTAAGCAGCGAAAACGGATTAATTTTAAAACAAGAAAAAAATTTGGAAATTCTTCTCAAGCTCATGGCCGAAACTGGTAAACGTGACGGTTTTCGTTTACATGATTCGGAGCATTATAAAAATATCTTGGCGAGTTCAGAAAGTTTACAGCTCTCGGCTGAGTACCAAGGCCAAATTGTGGCTACCGCAGTCTTTTTTGGTTGTAATAAAACGCTCACGTATCTATACGCTGCTTCAGATTACGCGCACCACGAACTCTTGGCACCATATTTTATCCAATGGGAAGCTATCAAGCTGGCCAAAAAATTGGATTTTGAAAAATATGATTTTTTTGGTATTGCGCCAAAAAACAATACAGATAAAAATGACTATATGTATGATGAAAACCATTCCTACGCCGGTATCACCAGATTTAAAATTCGCTTTGGCGGAGAAATAATAGCCCGCCCCGGCACTTACGACTTGATTATCAGTCCACTCCATTATAGAATGTACCAGTACCTGCGGAAATTCCGTAGGTGGATAGGAAAAAGATAAAAAAATTCTTAATTTTCCCAAATATTTGTCCTCGTCGTTCAATGGATAGGATACTAGCCTCCGAAGCTGGGGATGTGCGTTCGATTCGCACCGAGGGCACAAAATTAATATTTAAAATATGGAAAGACCGGCTAATTTGCAGAAAGTTTCCCGGGCAGAATTTTCTGGAAGCATGGCGAACGGCGCTTGTTTGTTCTGTAAGTATTAACCAAAATGGTCGACCAGAGCATATTACTTATACTATTCGTGATCTATTAAACGATGTAGGGAGTAGGGAGTTTCTTAATATGGAGACACTTTAAAACGTCAAAATTTTTACGACCAAATGGTAGGTGCTTTTAATTTTTTATCAGCTGTGAAAGTTTTTTATTCAAAAGCAGACGGAAAATTGCCGTATAAATATTTTGATTCATTTTCAGAATTTCCCAGAACTGTAGCTGATTTTCTTAAATCTCAATAAAATAACACAAAAACAATCTGACTCAGTCAGATTGTTTTTGTGTTTACCTATGTTTGTTTTATATAAGTGTCACGCTTACCACTTTATCACTTTCTTCTTTAAAACGCATCAGTCGTACACCCTGCGTGGAACGCCCGGAAGACGGAATGGACGAAAGCGGCATACGGATAACTTGCCCATGCGCGGAGAACAGTACGATGTCTTTATTCTCTACACTCGTATCAATTGCCGAGGCATGAATGATAAACCCGGTCTTTTCGCTGACTTTAGCCGTCTTAATACCGCTACCGCCGCGACCTTGTACTTTGTAGCTGTCGGTAGCCGTCAATTTTCCGAGGCCATTTTCCCCGATAGTGAGAAATTCGAGTTTGCGGTTTTGTGGATCAACGACATCCATACCAACTACCTGGTCATTGCCATGAAGTCGTATTGCGCGTACACCAGCGGCTGTTCGGCCCATGGCACGCACATCGGTTTCTTTAAAATGAATGGCTTGGCCTTCGCGTGTGGCGATCATAATCTCGTCCGTGCCGTTACTTGGTTTGACCCATTCCATACTGTCATCAAGTTTAAGTTTGAGAGCAATGAGGCCATTTTTACGTACGTTGGCAAAGTCATCGAGCTTGGTTTTTTTGATAAGACCTTTACTTGTTACCATTACTAAGTATTTAAAAGTATTTTCTTTATTTACCGGTAAAAGTGCGGTAATTTTTTCGTTGGGAGCGAGTTGTAAGAAGTTTACCAATGCCTGGCCCTTGGAGGTGCGACTGCCTTGCGGAACTTCGTAAGCTGAGAGTTGGAAAACACGGCCACGGTTGGTAAAGAAGAGAACATTGTCGTGGGTATTAAGTGTGAGAAGTCGCTCGGCCGCGTCTTCTTCTTTGGTGGTGAGGCCGATAACGCCTTTGCCACCGCGCGCCTGGGACTGGAACGTGTCAGGGGGAAGACGTTTAATATAGCCATCGGTCGTAATCATCACAATTGTCGTTTCGTTCGGGATCAGATCTTCGGCCGTAAATTCCTTAACGCCGTGTGAAATAATTTGGGTACGACGTTTGTCACCGTATTTGGCTTTAATTTCCGCGGTTTCTTCTTTAATGATATTTAAAATTTTTGTTTGAGAAGCGAGAATGGCTTGCAGAGCTTTAATAAGAGCACGTTTTTCAGCCAGTTCATCTTCTACTTTTTGGCGCTCCAAGTTAGCCAGGTTTTGCAGGCGCATTTCGAGGATGGCAGTGGCTTGGGCCTCGGACAGTTTAAATTCTTTCATTAAACTCGTTTTGGCTTCATCGCGATCGTTACTGGCGCGAATAGTTTTAATGACTGCATCAATTTTATCCAGCGCGATTTGTAAACCTTCCAAAATATGGGCGCGTTCTTCGGCTTTGGTGAGGTCAAACTGCGTTCGTTCGCGTACCACCACTTGGCGGTGTTTTATAAATTCTTCGAGAATTGATTTAAGGTTTAAAACCCGTGGCTGCACGCCATCAATGAGTGCCAGCATGTTAAAGTGAAACGAGGTTTGCAGGTCTGTCATTTTAAAGAGCTGGTTGAGAATTTTTTTCGGGTAGGAATCTTTTTTAAGATCAATCACCACGCGCACACCTTCTTTTTTGTTACTTTCGTCGCGCAGATCTTTTATGCCTTCGAGTTTTTTCTCTTGTACCAATTCAGCGATTTTTTCAAGCAGAGTAGCTTTATTCATTTGGTAGGGCACTTCGGTGACGATAATCTGGAATTGTCCGGTTTTAGTTTCCACAATTTCAGTTTTGGCACGCATTACGATACCACCGCGGCCACTTAAGTATGCGGCGAGAATATCTTTTTTATTATAAATAATACCGCCGGTTGGGAAATCCGGTCCTTTTACAATCTCGGCCAAGTCTTCAATGGTAGCTTCCGGCTTATCTACCAAATACGTAACCGCGTCACAAAGTTCTTCCAAATTGTGTGGTGGAATGTTGGTCGCCATACCCACGGCAATACCCATGGTACCGTTTAAAAGCAGGTTGGGCAGTTTGGCCGGAAGAACGGTCGGTTCTTGGTGCGCGCCGTCATAATTGGGGATAAATTTGACAGTATTTTTTTCAATGTCGGTGAGCATTTCTTCGGCGAGCGCGGTGAGTTTGGCCTCGGTATAACGGTAGGCGGCCGCAGAGTCGCCGTCCATGGAGCCAAAGTTGCCTTGTCCGTCAATGAGAATTTGGCGCATAGAAAAATCCTGAGCCATGCGCACTAGGGATTCATAAATCGCTGAGTCACCGTGCGGGTGGAGTTTACCCATCACTTCTCCGACTACGTTTGCGCATTTGCGATATTTAGCGGTGTGGCGCAAACCCAGTTTGCCCATGGTATAAAGAATGCGACGATGAATAGGTTTGAGTCCGTCGCGTACATCCGGAAGTGCGCGTGAAATAATAACGCTCATGGCATACTCCATGTAGGCTTCCTTCATTTCGTCAACAATCGGCGCGTTCATTATTTTTCCGATGTTATTTACGCTTAAGCTCATTTTTTTTTGGGTAGACATAGAATTACAAGTTCAAGGTTTTTTATGGTTGAGTAGATGTAGGATTTTTAGAAAAAATGCTCGAGGTCGTAGAAGTTGTTGATTTTTGAGCTGCAAAATTGGTCAGGGCGTTTTTAATTTGTTCTTGGACAGTGGTGGTTTGGTTGGGGGCGATAATTGGTGTACTCGTAGTATCAAAAATGGCTTGCCAGTTTTTTTTGCTTGCTTCGAGGAGTCCTGGGCTGGTGGAAGCTTTTGTAATAGTATTAAAACGAGCACGCAGAGTTATGCTCCAGAGCGTAACAATCATAACCGCGATTGATGCGACTCCTACATACAACCAACGTCGAGCTGCGCGTTGCTCACGTTGCCAATGCACAAACTGTTCGTCGGATACTTTGCTTACTGCTTGGGCAGCGGTAATATCTTCCGGGCGTCTTGCTGTTACTTCAGCTGTTTCCGGAGTGATATCGATAGGAAGAATCGAAGTTGCGTTTGGGGTATCTGTCTCTGTTTTAAAACGCAGTTCAT
>CAZQNF010000082.1:0-4669 GCA_964594675.1 uncultured Gammaproteobacteria bacterium
GTGTATGGCCCATTAAATCAGCCCCTGGTGGAGTTAATAGGCGAACTCACAGAACACACGTCTTCCCAAGGTGCAATTTACGAAATCGGAACGCGTAGAGAAACCCAGATCGTTCTTGCTTTCGCTCCGTCGGACAATAATTCGATGGCATCTGCGGCATTGGCGGCCACCAACCTGTTCGTACCAACAGCCATAGTCTACGCAGGCCTGGCTCGAGGCATTAACCCGGTGGATGTGGTCGTTGCTACTGGGGTCTACAACTACCAGAGGGGTCCTGAACCCGCAATACCGGCGAACCCTGAGCTGCTCAACCTCGCTCGGCGCACTCTCGTTGGGGCGACTTTTGCCCCGATCGCCTCTGGAACGACAATCATCAGTAGCTTGAAAGCACCCCAACTCAAGCGTGCCCAAAAGGATTGTCCTGGGGCGATCGCGTTCGAGTCAGGAGCCTACGGACTCATGACCGGCGTGCTCAAGAAAGATAAATCCTGGGCATTCCCTACGATTAGCCTACACGGGATCATCCCTATCGATGGTTCCCGCGCCCACAATGAACCAGCGGCAAAGAAAGCGGCCGAGGCTGCGACACGCCTGCTGCAAACTCTCACCTCCTGAGACAACAGTGGTTGCCCCAGCCCGCAACCATGCCCTAGCACCAGGGCACAAGACCCACGAAGCGTCGGCACCGCTTCGTCTGTCACCGGGCTCTACTAAAAGCAGTTCCGAGAAACCGGGACTTTTTTTATTAAGAAAGTAACTGGTATCAAAATAACAAGTTTTATATTGACAACCGAGCTTAATTACGATATAATCAGCTGTTTTAAATTATCTTATGGAAAAACTTCGTTATTTATTTCTTGGCTCTTGGTTAGCTGTCCAACCAGCATCGACGCATGCAGAAAATATAGTAGTTTCTGCTAAAAACGAAAAAAATTCTACTATACCCGAAAAACGTTTTAAACCACTTGATATTATCTTATTTGACGATCCCATTTTAAAGATACTTCCACCTGACTTTGAACCGCCACCAACTAACGAGTGGGACCACATGGAGGAAGTTTCTGAAATAGACAAAAAAATCCACGCCCTAGAACATACCATTGCCAACCTGGAAGCAGAAATTTTATTTTTAAAAAACTCCATTGCCGAGATGCGTTCACTCTCAGATCACGAATCTTTAACCAAGGAAATCCGTCGTTATCAAAATTCACTACACCCGAAACTCCGAGTATTAAATCATCTCTACCACACCTTAAACCACCTCAAACAACCAAATAAAAAATCCTCGTTATAAGGTAACGAGGATTTTTGTTTTTATCTTTTTATCTTACGCGTTGCTTTACGCATTTTTTCGGCCGTAGCTTCAACCGCTCGATCAACCGCTTGTTTAGCCGCATCACTTGCGCGATCACTCCCCTCATCAACCATCGCCTCCGCCTTTTTTCCGATAAATTTCTTAACCATTCCACCAACTCCCAGACTCATAATTCCCGAAACCTGATCTACTTTTTCTTTTATAGCATCAACTATGGAAGCTAGATATTGCACCTTTTCCGCGAGTTCATCTACCACCGCACTCGTATTTTTGAGAATCCGAACAACATAGAACAATACAACACACAAAAACGTACTAACACCCAAAATCGAAACAGCCAGCACAATATAAAGAATGTCTTTTGAATTTTCAAACATATTTTTTATTTTCTGCACCCATGCAGTAAGTAAAATAAAGTATAATTACAATACTATAGAATAAAAAAATATACAAATTTCATCTACTCAAAATCACCACCATACATTAAGGGCAACATGATAATTAAAAAGATAAATAAAATTGGTAAAATAAAGCGAAGAATAAGGAAAATAATCCCAACCACTTTCCATTTATTTTGCGCTTTCATAAAAGCTTCCACACTCTCCCATTTACTACTTGACCAGGCGAGTTGATTTCCTTTCAAGCCCAGATATATCCAGAATACCCAGCCAACCAGCGGCAAAAATACTAAAAACGCCAACCACACTCGATATGCCGCGCCCCATACCCACGTGAGTCCAGCCGCGCCCCAGTTCCATGTATCAATCTCTCTAGGCATAACCGATCTTTCACCACTCCCCGAACGTGGATCAAACACCATGCCTTGATACTCCTCTCGTTTGGTAAGGTAATAAATACCCAGAACCATTCCTACCAGAATCGCTATACATGTAAGCGACGTAAGTAAGCCAAAAAGCGTATTTAAAACATAAAATGTTTGCCATCCACTTGGATGAAAACTACTACCGTATCGCGAAACTACCGTACTTGGATAAACAAAAAATCGTACCAACCACCATACAACCTCGGTAACCACCAACACAACCCATGGCCCAAACAGCCAAATCAAGCCTTTTTTACGATTATCTGAACTTTTTTTATCATATTCTTCCCTGGTAAGCGTAGCGGTGGAAAAAGATGGCGTACTAGCAAAAGCCGAGCCCAGTTCAAAAACAGTTGATGCATTACTTGGTGCAGTAATAATTTTTTTAGCCCCGCAACTTGGACAAAAATTTTCTGCTGTAGCGAGCGACTGCCCGCAATGAGTGCAAAACATAATTTTAAAAAATGAATAAAAAATTAAACTCTTACTTCAATGGCAAAATATTGTTTCAAGACATCGATAATTTTACTAAGCACAGTGTCAACCTCAGCGCTCGTAAGCGTCCGATCTGCGTGAGTAAAAATTAAGCGATACGCCATACTTTTATACCCGGCGCGTACATGTTCGCCTTTGTACACATCAAACAATTCCGCTTTCTCGAGGAGCGGATCAATTTTCATGGCGCGTAACAGTGCCTCGTGCGTTACTTCATTTTTTACCATAAACGCCAAATCCCTCTCAACACTCGGATACAGCGAAACAGGGTGATAATCAGAGCCACTCACCAAAGGCAACTCCGCTAGGCGAGTAAGATCAAGCTCTAAAACCCCTACTCGGTTTTCAATCTTTAATGCATTTTGCACCTGCGGATGTAACTCGTACATTTCTCCCATCATCTGCTCTTGCGCCATTACACGGGCCGAGCGCGTTGGGTGATGCCACGGCTGTTTTTGTTCTAAATCTTGCAAAGAAAAAGTTATATTAATTTCTTTACTCAAGCGCTCTAGCGCGCGGCGAACTTCTGTCCACGGCTCATCATTTTTCTTCTGAGAAAAGACCAGTCCCAGCACCGTCGGCTGAGCAGGCAACAGTTCATCACCATTGGTTTCACTTCTCACCCCTGCTGCTTCCGGCAAATAAACCTGACCGATTTCCAAGAGTTGCAACGTAGAAAACCGATCACTATTTTTCACAATACTTTCGAGCAGCGAACCCACCACACTACGACGCAAAAAAGGTCGATCCTGCGCCAATGGATTACTCAGTTCAATATATTTTTCGGTCTTATCACCCATCTTCTCAATAAAATTTGGTGAGAGGAAAGAATAATTATACACTTCGTTATAACCAAGCTCTCTTACCAAAACACCAAGAATTTTTCGCTTTAGAGTTAGCAAACTATTACTCATCGGCGGAGCCAGTGTAAAATTTGGCAAAGTTCCGGGAATGTTTTTATAACCCACAAAACGTAAAACTTCCTCCACAATATCTTCTGAGATTTCGATGTCTTTGGTAGCTCGCCAGGTTGGAATGGTAATTTCCAAATTTTTCTTTTTTTCTGCTACGCCAAACCCAAGACGCTCTAAAATTTTTATACTCGTCTTCACATCAATTTCGGCACCAATCTTTTGTTCAAAAAGACCTGGCGAAAGTGTGAGAACGCGCGACTTGAGCACTGCTTTATACTGATCCACTATTTTACTCGTAACCTTCGCTTCTGGACACAGACTGAGAATCATTTGCACGGCTGCCTGCAGAGCCACGGCACATAAATTGGGGTCCAAACTTTTTTCAAAACGCATGGAAGCATCCGTTCGCAGATTGAGTTTTGCCCCGGCTTTACGGATAACCGCTGCATCAAAATTGGCTGACTCGATAACAATGCTGGTGGTAGTATTTTTTATACCACTTTCCACGCCTCCCATAATTCCAGCCACCGCAAGCGGCTTCTCTTTCCCGGCGATAACTAAGACCGATGGATCAAGCGCTCTTTCTACTCCATCAAGCATCACCAGTTTTTCGCTGTCCGCGGCTAAGCGCACCACAATTTCTTTTTTAGCACCTCCACCCAGTTCACTGGCATCAAAAGCATGCAAAGGCTGTCCGAGGTCGAGCATCACATAGTTGGTTACATCAACCATATTATTAATACTCTTGAGACCAACGGCAGTAAGTTTGCTTTTTAACCAATCCGGCGACGGCGCCACCTGAATATTTTCTAGTACCACGGCCATATAACGTGGTACATTTTTTTCTCCTTCAATCTTCACTTCGAGTTTGGTTGATTTGTCTGGTTTTATTTCAAAGACTTCTAATGCTTTCACGTCGCGGTTATATAGCACGGCCACTTCACGCGCCAGACCATAATGCCCGAGCAGGTCCGGGCGATTGGATAAACTTTTGTTATCAATTTCCAAAATCACATCATTAAGCATAAGCGCTTCGGAGAGCGATGTACCAGGTTTTGCCTCAATACCCGATAAATCAACAATTTCTTTTTCTGACTTTTTCGGAAATTGTTCTATAATTCC
>CAZQNF010000083.1:0-4586 GCA_964594675.1 uncultured Gammaproteobacteria bacterium
CATAATTAAAATTTGTGGATTGCTTACCAGCGATCTAGCAATTAAAACACGTTGTTTTTGGCCGCCGGACAGTTCTCCGATGAGGCGTTTTTTAAAATCAACAATTCCGGTTTTTGCCATAGCGTCTTGTACTTTTTGTTTGCGGTCAGTGGGGGAGTAGTCTTTGCCGACATAGCCACTTTCTACAATTTCCTGCACCGAAGCGGGGAAAAATCGACTTGATTCGGCGGAGTGCTGGGGCACGTAGCCAATAATCGGCGTATATTTTTTTAAGTCGCTGGTACCATTTATTTTTATGCTGCCACTGTCAGGTTTTAAAATACCAAGTATAAGTTTGATAAGTGTGCTTTTCCCCCCGCCATTTGGCCCGACGATTCCCACGTAATCTCCGTTTTCAATTTTAAAACTGACGTCGGTTAAAACTGGCTCGTTTTCGTAACTAAATTCTAAATGTTCAACTTCAATGGCCATAGAGTAATTATTTACAATTCATTGCTTGTCTAAGATTAATTAAATTTTCTTCCATAACAGAAATATAGCTTTCACCGCGCGCTTGTTCTTCGGGGGTAAGGCCTTCAATCGGGCTGAGAACTTTAACTTCTGCACCCGTTTCCTTCGCGATGGTATCACTAAATTTTGAATTCATGAGTTTTTCCGTAAAGACATAAGACCATTTGTTCTTTTTTACCAATTCTACAATTTTCGCCACATCTTGGCTAGTCGGCTCTTCTTCAGACGATAAGTCGTTTAAGTAATGACTCGTAAAATTATACCGTTTTTCGAGATAGCTAAAGGCATTATGCATCACCACTATCTCACGCGCTGAGCAGCTCGCGAGTCCAGTTTTATAATCATTATCTAAATCATCGAGCTGCTTGAGGTAGTTGTTCGCATTGTAGGTGTAAAGATCTTTATTTTCTGGCTCAATTTCTATCAGCTTATTTTGAATAAGTTTTACTTCTTCTTTTGCTAAAACCGGATCAAGCCATATATGCGGATCATTGGTACTTTCTGAGTTGTGGGAGCTGTGTAAAAGAGAAAAATGTGTTGCTATTTCTAGAATTTTTTTGGCAGGAATGCTGATAGCTGCTTTTTGCGCCCAGCTGTCCACGCCCGCGCCATTAAATATAAAGAGGTTGGCTTCGTTAGCTTTGGCAATATCTTGCGGAGTTGGCGCATATTCGTGCGGCTCAGCCCCATTCGGAGTTATATTTATGACGGTTTTTTTATCGCCCACAATTTGCTTGGTAAAATGCGCGAGCGGATAAAAACTGGTGGCAATGGTAGTGTTTCCTCTCAAAGTTGGGCCAGCTTTGTAACGAGCTATTGCCCAAATACTGCTGGCCAAGATGAGGATAAAAGCGAAAAAGAGGAGAATTTTGGTTTTCATAAAGTTTATTGACATTTTAATATATAAAATAGGGATGATAAGTCCAGTTGTAGTTGCTCGGATAAAGGTAATAAGCTGAGGAATAAACAGGTTGCGCCAAACCAAAGTATCTAGGTTTCAAAATAAACGAAGTATTTACGCTCTGGGAAGTATTATAATATGCCGGAGCGGGTGGAGGAACGTAGATATTGGCTAAAGCTGGGTTAGATTTTATAACGAAATTTCGTGAGTCAGTTTGGAGTATGTTTGTTTCTTCTGTTTCGGGTGAGGGCTCGATGATGGTCCAAGCTTTTGCCGCAGAAATGTAAAAACTAAAATTACTGACGAAAATAATAAAAAGAATAATTTTTTTCATAATTTTAGGCTCAATTAAAATTATAACCTACCCCAGAGGTTGTTTCCCAACCTATAACAGGTTTTGAATTTTCTATAGGCAAATTTGTTTTTATGGCTAGTCCAAGCATGAGTACCAGGTGTTTATAATTGTAATGTGTATCAAGAATTCCGCCCGCATTATTGATCCAACCTTTTTCATCATGTTCAAAGCCAAAAGCTGGTCCGATACCAATACCTAAACTATGATTTTTACTTACCTCGCCTTCAATTCCGGCAGCAAGGTGAAGATCTAGGCTTCCGTTTCTACCGCCGCCCCAACCGCCATGTGCTCCAGCGCCCAATGCAAATTTACCAAATTTCAAAGTCAGATCTACGAATAGGGGGTTTACTTGGAAATAAAGTCCGCGACCTCGTCGTAGATTTCCACTGAAAGTTGTACCAGCTCCAAAAGCTAGCTCTACTTCAGCATCTTTTTTTATCTCAGGAGTATCAGCTAGAGAAGAAGTTTGTCCAATTTTTTGTGTCTTTTCAGCATGGGCTAGATTGTGTTCGGCGCTTATTATATTGGCAGCCAGAACCATTCCTAACCCCATTTCTCCGCACCTTCTCATATTTTTAAATTTTTTTATTAAAATTAATTTTAGCGACTTAGCTGTCCTGATAGCTTGGGAATTCAAAACAGCTAAGCGCTGTGTAAAAGTTTAAAACAGATGAACTGTTTCTTGCAACTCAGTTGCGTATGTATTTAAACAGGAGTTTTAACATATGTCAATGCAACTAAGTTGCACTTATCCACATTCAATAAGAAATAACAAAAAACTTCTCTAAGGTTGGAGAAGTTTTATCTATTGAAGAAAACTAGGAAATGTGACGTTTGCCTAAAAGCTTGGTTTGTTTTTGTAATCTGGCAGCAATTTTGCTTTTTTTCTTAGTTTTAAGAGCCTGATGGAATCGGGCACGGAGTGCTGAATTCATAGAAGATATTTAATATAGAGATAAGTATACACAGAATAAAAGAAAAAAGCAAGTACTTTATCCAGAAGAGGATGGTTTTTGAGTCAAAGCTCACTTGGTATTTGTATTACTTGTAACGATTCTTTTTTAAGCTGTGGTACAATAGTTTTAAGGTTTTAATTTCTTAAAAGAATTATTTTATGCTTCATAAAACATTTTCAACACGAATATTCCTTGATGGTGGCGATCCAATCGAAACGCAACTAGTATTACAAACACTTGGATTTCTTGACGGTCAAACCACCAATCCAACGCTCGTTGCCAAAAGTCCCGGGGCGCAAACACGTCTTCTCAAAGGTGAAAAATTTACCCAAACCGAAATTTGGGAATTTTACAAAAAAATGGTCCAAGACGTATCAAAATTACTCCCCAATGGTTCAATATCGATTGAAGTCTACGCCGATACGACAACGACAGCCGAGGAAATGCTTGAGCAAGCTAAAAATTTATATGCCTGGATCCCCAATGCGCATATTAAATTTCCAATAACAAACGCAGGTTTAGAAGCAGCGAGTGAAGCAGTTAAGCAAAATATGAACGTAAATATGACACTCTGTTTTACCCAGGCACAGGCGGCCGCAGTGTATGCGGCTACGAAGGGCGCAGCGCGTGGTCAGGTTTTTATTTCACCGTTTATTGGTCGGCTTGATGACCAGGGTGAAAATGGTATGGATCTTATTGCTAATATTTTGAAAATGTATAAAAATGGTGATGGGCATGTGGAAGTGCTGTCGGCGAGCATCCGCACTCCGGACCATATGTTTGAAACTCTGCGTCTGAAAACAGATATTATTACCGTACCATTCAAAATATTGCAGCAATGCGCCAAGGAAAATTGGCTTATTAAAACTGAAGATTTTGTTTATGATTCAAGCCATCTCAAACCAATTGGATATGAAGAATGTGATCTTGATCAGCCTTGGCAAATATTTAACATTCAGCATCCTTTAACAAGCGCCGGTATCGAAAGATTCGCTGCAGATTGGAATAATTTGCTAAAGTAAAAAATATGCAATTCATCTGTAACCAAAATGCCCAAGTAACTTCAGAAGAAATTTTTTCTGGCGTAAATAAACTCAAAGATTATCGATTTCACTTACAAAAAGTCGCCCAAACCAATGATTATAACTTTTTAGAAAGTTCCATAAATCTCCCATTTGACGAAGAGGTGTATCATCAAGTAATTCAGCTCAATCAGAAAATGGTAACGAAAAATTTAAAATATATTGTAGTTATCGGCATTGGTGGTTCGAATCTTGGCACCAAAGCCGTTTATGATACAAGGTTTGGATATTTTGACATGTTGGAACCAGAGCGTTTGCCCAAGATGATTTTTATGGATACACTGGACGCGGAATTTGCGAGCAGACTGAATGCGTTTTTACAAAATGGCGTTTCTTCAAAGGAAGAAATACTTATAAACATTGTCACTAAATCTGGCGGCACTACCGAAACCATCGCGAACGCTGAGTTTCTTATCCAGTCGTTGCAAGAAAAATTTGCTCATATTCTGGAGCGAGTCGTGGTAACTACTGACAAAGATTCAGTACTCTATCATTTGGCACAAAACAAAAACATTGAACTTTTAACATTACCAAGTTTAGTTGGTGGTAGATATTCCGTGCTCTCGACTGTTGGTTTGTTCCCACTCCTCGCGGCTGGAATTGATATTTTCGCGCTTCGATCAGGTGCAAAAAATATGCGAGAAAAATGTTTAAACGAAGATGTAAAAAATAATCCTGCTATGCTCTCCGCGATTGTTATCTATACAAATTATTTGAAAGGAAAAATTATAAACGATTCTTTCTTTTTTTACCCAGCGTTTGAGTCGCTTGGAAAGTGGTAT
>CAZQNF010000084.1:0-4510 GCA_964594675.1 uncultured Gammaproteobacteria bacterium
GATACATTGTCTTTACTTCCGGAGGCAAACCTCTGGCTCCAAAAAGATTAGTCCTCTTAAATGCCTCTGGGTTGTCAAACTTTACCCCATCAAGTTTGGTATCACTAAAATCGGCCCCATCAAGTTTGGCTTGAGTTAAATTTGCGCGCGTAAGATCGGCGCCGCCCAAACGTGCCCCGGTAAGATCTGCTTTAGTAAGATCTGCTTCCTGAAGATTTGTTTGTCCCATGTTGGCATCATGCAGGTTGGCATTCCTTAAATTTGCTTCTGGAAATTGAGCATATGTCAAACGAGCTCTCCCTAAATCTACCCCGTATAAATCTTTTTTCGAAAAATCGTATTGCATCAAGTCAATCGTTTGCCCGGGATGGACATTGCGATAATCCTTAACAAGCCTGGCAATATCACTTCTTTCAGCAACGATTTGATCACCTAACTCCCCCTTTTGCTATATCTACAATCCTTTCACCAACAACTGTTAAAGCTGCACCTAAAATTGCACCCTCGAGTCTTTTTGACATAGACGTAAGAATAAAAATTAAAATTAACTTGAGTATTTCAATCAGCTGAAACTTATACAGTGTAGCATTTTCCTCTCAATTGAACAAACATTCTTTAAAGCGATTCAGTAGTAAAAATTACTCTGGCTTTCCGTCCACACTAACGCCAAAAAGGTTACCTGGCACCTGCTACGGCACACTTTCGCCTCTCACCTTGCCAATAGCAATGTGACCATCCAAACGATCCAAACACTACTTGGACACGCTGACCTTAAGACAACCATGCGGTATGCGCATATTGCCCCTCAAACGTTAATCGAAGCTATAAATACCTTGCCAAAACATACCCTCCCTGCAATCTGGACACAGGGTGGACACAAGACGGAAAAAATAAAAAGTCGGTGTTTCGAATACCTACCTAAATAATGGCTGTGCAAAAACAAAAAACAGAGTTTTAACTCTGTTTCATGGACGTGCACAAATTTCAAAAAAGTTGGAACCGCTTTGAAGACTCTATTAAAGAGTGGTATTTCCAGCTAGAACCTATAATATCAACTAAAACTAAGGGCTATATTTAGACGTTCTTATCACGTTATGGTAGTGGAAACATTAAATTTAATGAAACAATCCATATAATCTTATAGCTAAGAAACCTTAATAATTTCGGCAAAATATGTCTAAAACCGTTGTAGAAGATTGTAAAAAGGTGCAGATGTGGTGGCTCAAAAAGCACGGGTATCTGAACGGCCACCGCTGGGGCGGCATTGAGTGGACTAATGGCTATGACGACAGTAAAAGTAGTATTGGCTTTACCGTAAGTACAAATAAACTTTTTATCCAATTCGACTATACTCAAACAGACTATCCTTCAGGGCAAAAAACCTATCTGGATTATAAATTTGATTTAGTCACTACTCCTTGCAATTACGGGGGTGTACGCTATTGGTTTATTTGTGGACTTTATAAAAACGGCCAATATTGTGGTCGTAGAGTGGCAAAAATCTACAAACCTCCAGGAACAAAATGGTTTGGTTGCCGCTACTGCTGGGATTTGTCTTATGAAGAAAGGCAAAAGAATAGGGGTAGTAAATATCGAGCATTATTTGGGGCGCTAGAGGTAATTTTTAAGGCGGAAAAACTGGGAGAAAAAATAAAGCGACGGTATTGGAGAGGGAAGCCGACAAGGAAATACAGGCGGTTATTAAAATATGGAAATGTAATGAATGTTCATATGCCCTTAGCGAAAAGTATTAAAACTTAAAGTTGTCCACTCGTAACATGGTGTAAAATAAGGTATAATTTTACACATATGTCTATAAACGAAAGAAAAACGGAAACGTTGGTAAGGCGTCATTTTGACAGCTTTCTTGAAACTATAATTTTAGAAGAACAGTCATCAGATAATCCAAAAATTAAAAAACTTTTAGCCACCGCTTCAAAAAGCGGGTTAGGTACAGGCTTCCCCGAATTTATTATCCAATATAAAAATAATCCAGATTTTATAATTGTTATTGAATGCAAGGCCAACGTCACTAAGCACGAAAGCCCTAACAGGGATAAGTATAGGGATTTTTCAGTGGACGGAGCCCTGCTCTATAGCTCCTATTTATCTAAAGAATTCGATGTCCTTTCCATTGCTGTTAGTGGAGAAACCAGTGCAAATAAGAGAATTTCACACTTTCTCCAGATGAAAGGAGAAAAAAAGGCTATAGGAATATTTGGTAACAAGCTTTTGTCTACGGATGACTACATTGACGGATACCTGAAAAGTCCTGAAAAATTTAGACAGGACTATGAAAAATTGCTAACTTTTTCAAAAAATCTAAACGAAAATCTTCACGGGTACAAAATAATTGAAAGCGACAGAGCTTTGCTTATAAGCTGTATTTTGATTGCGCTTGAAAATAAAGCTTTTGCCAAATCTTATAAAGACTATTCTGATCCAAAACAACTATCTGAATTTTTGGTCACAACTGTTAAAAATGAATTCCAAAATGGAAATGTTGGAGATGACAAGCTTGCTATTTTGACCAGTCGTTTTCAGTTTATTAAAACAGATACTTCCCTATCTAATAGGGAGAATGTTTTAAGAGATATTATTTCTGATATAAATCAAAATATAAAAGATTTTATAAAAACCCATGAGTATTTTGATGTATTAGGACAGTTGTATATTGAATTTTTAAGGTATGCAAACAGCGATAAAGGATTGGGCATAGTCTTGACGCCACCACATATTACGGAGTTCATGTCAGAATTGGCAGAGGTAAACAAGGATAGTGTTGTATATGATAACTGTACAGGTACGGGTGGATTTTTAGTAAGTGCAATGAATTTAATGATAAAGGATGCTAAAGGCGATCAAGAAAGAAAAAAGAACATTAAAAAAAATCAGCTAGTTGGTGTTGAGTACCAGGCACATATCTTTGCCCTTGCCTGCTCAAATATGTTTATTCACCAAGACGGCAAAAGTAGTATCTTACAAGGTAGCTGTTTTGACCAAGAAATTATTAAAGAGGTTAAAAAATATAAACCTAATATTGGGCTATTAAACCCTCCGTATAAAAGTAAAAAAGGCGATGATGAAGAGTTCGATTTTATATTAAACAATCTTGATTGTCTAGAGCAGGGGGGTAGATGTGTTGCCATTGTACCTCTTTCCTTAGGGCAAGAGCAGACAGGTAAAATACTGGAGTTAAAAAAGAAGTTGTTGGAACTCCACACTCTTGAAGCCGTTTTTAGCATGCCTGATGAACTATTTTTTAATTCAAAAGTTGCTACAGTAACCTGTGTCATGGTTTTTACTGCAAAGAGGCCGCATCCAAAAAATAAAAAAACTTTCTTTGGATTTTATAAAAATGATGGCTTTGTTAAAAGAAAAAATAAAGGAAGAATAGATTTATACCAAAAATTTGAAAAAGAAATAAAAGAAAAATGGATTACGACTTATGTAAATAGAGAGCAAAAAGCCGGTTTTAGTATAACAAAAGAAATACTGCCAGAGGATGAATGGTGCGCAGAAGCCTATATGGAGACTGATTATACGGGATTTAGTGATGCTTTGTGCACTCAAAAATTATTAGAGTATAGTACATTTTTATACTCTAATAAACTAAAAGATTTTGTTTCTACTAAAAAAGCAACCAATCAAATTATAAAATTAGACACCTCGACTTGGCAATATTTTGACTTGGTAGATTTATTTGATGTTTGCTCTACGAGAGATCCCCTCATAACGGAGCTTTCTTTGGGTGGAGATGTTCCCTACATTACCTCATCAGAAACAAATAATGGAGTTACAAATTTTGTTCAGGAACATTCTGATTTTGGAGCGAATACTATAACTGCAAATAGGGGTGGTTCTGTTGGTTATTTTTTTTATCAACCAATGAATTATTTGGCGACGCCAGTCGATGTAAGAATTTTAAAACCAAAATTTAATTTAAACCCTTTTAATGGAATTTTTATAGCAACAGTTTTACAAATGGAAAAATATAGGTATAACTATAGTCGCAAGATGGGCACTGACAGACTAAGAGAGTTCAAGGTCAAGCTTCCTAAAAAAGGAGAAGAGCCAGATTGGAATTTGATAGAAAAATATATAAAATCACTTCCTTATTCGGCCAATTTATAGTTCTTTTTTACAGAAACTAGAAACAACCTTGTAAAGCACTTTACAAGGTTGTTTAAATTTAGCCAGAACTATTGACTTCTAAAATATACCTTATATAATACCTTTAAGTTTGAGTGTTCTTTTAATCTCTTTCGCAATTTGCAATAGTGCATTTATAAGTCGAGCCTAAAGCTTGCATAAGAATTTTGCATTTCAAACTCGTTGCGTTAAGAACGTATAAGGCGTACACGGAGCTTAAAGGCCATACGCTGAAGCTTATATAAAAATATGCCCGAAGTCGGCGGTTTAAAAAACCGCAGTATGCCTGTCGGGAGCCCTTCATAGTCTATCTCAAATAGACCGAGGCTGGGGATGGCAAAACCTCTCAAAAGGAACG
>CAZQNF010000085.1:0-4482 GCA_964594675.1 uncultured Gammaproteobacteria bacterium
TGAATTTCAAGCACTGATTGCTCTTTTCCAATCACATCGACCTCAACTTTTTTAATCCCATACGCGCCACGCAAATCTTTTTCGTAGGTATTCTCGAGACCACTTCTCCCAATAATATCAGAATTTAAATACCCCTCAGATTTAAGCGTTTCGTAATCTTTTTCGTTTACCCGCCCCACGTAGCCAAGAATATGCGATAAACTAAGGGTTGAAGAAGCGTTTGATTCACTCGGATAATTGCGTTTGTCGCCACTGTCGATACGGATACCTGGCATATCCGCACTTTGGGTTTCAATTTTAAGGGCTGTTTCGTAATCTAAATTTTCTTTCAAAATTAAACTAAAATAGCCAAATGTCTTATCTTGCCAGCGACTTGTTGTCGGATTATAACTCCCGTGTTTGTTTAAGAGTGCATCAATATCTTTTTGATCAATTTTCGAAATAGTGGCAATTTTATTAAGTAATGGTTCACGCTCAACCCGGTCTTTAGGGAGATCTTTGGGTACGAGCACCAGCGAAAAGCTCGGGACATTTTCTACTAATTGTTTGCCAAAACGATCAAAAATAATTCCGCGCTGGGCGATAATAGGTACTTCGCGTACCCGATTATCTTCGGCCATGGCCCGATATGATTCACCCTTAATAACTTGTAGATAAAAAACTTTAGCGAGAATAATACTCAAAGCAATTCCGGTAATAATAAAAAAAATGGAAATATTTTTTTTACAGATACTAACGCCCAAATAATTTTTGCGTTCCTCGCGCTCGCCCGGAGTTTGGGCAGAAAAAAAATTATCCTCTATCCAAGAGAGTTTGTTGAGCTGCACCGAACCCACCGATTTATTTTCAATATCAAAAAGCGAACTCATAGCTGTTTAAAATTTACATAATGCGGACGAAAACGTTTGATACCAAGATGAATAAAAAAATAAGCAATCCCTGCCGCCGCTGAAGTGACCAATATTTCACTCAGCGAGTGAGTGAGATTTTCTTGGGTTACGAGAAACGGAAAATGAAAACCAGCGTAAAGCAGTAACAGCACGAGCCCCAAACTCAACTTATAGGTAACCATACCAATAAATGTGCTTAAAGCAATAATTACCGCTGAGCGATTGGTAAAAATACGATGTAAAATCCAGCTCGTAAAAATAAGTGACAGGGTCATTAATAAACTGTTTACACCGAGCGGAAATGCCGAAAACAAATCTTTGATCAGTGTAGCGGCACTCGCCATGGCAATAATGTAGGGGTTATCACTAAATACTAAACTAAGCACTACAGACAAAAATATAATATCAAGAGAGTAAAAAGGAAAAATAGGCAAAGATGTTTTTAAAAAATCTAAGCTCACCAGTAACCAGGTTAGCGAGAGATACAACAAAATGCGTAGCAACCATTTCATAATCAATGCGTCAATAAAACACTCACTATACTTAATTTGGCAGCATCGACGGTTGGAGTAATGACCGCCTGTTGAAACGACTGATACGCTTCGTTTTGTATGGCACTGACATTTCCGATAAGTAATCCGCGCGGAATAAAATCCTCAAGCCCGGAAGTAGTGATTTTATCGTTAATTTGCACGCTTTCGTTACGCGGAATATTAGTCATTTGTAAACTCACCCCAAACCCACTTTCTACTATACCAATACTTTTATCTTTGTTTAAAACCGTCACCGCTATTTTACTGCGAGAATCACTAATGAGACGAACGAGTGCGCTAGCAGGATATACAGTCGCAATTTTTCCGACCATTACCCCATCTCCAGCAATAACGGGCATACCTTCTTTTAAACCGTTTTGTTCTCCCCGATCAATTAACACCGTTTTTTCTAAATCTGATAAATTATGACCAATCACGTTGGCATTTATGAGCGGAAAAGCGGCGGCTTTTTTAAAATTCAGTTCTTTTCGCAGTTCATCGTTTTCGTCGATGGCCAGTTTATATTTTGCTTCAATTGATTCTAATTTAGCGAGTTCGGTTCGGGCGTTTTTGTAAGCATCCAAAAATTCATCACGATTTTTAAAAAATTCGTAGGTATCCCCAACAGCAATATTAAAAGAATAACTTGAGCTTAAAACCGGCGCAAACGATCTTCGCCACAGGTCTTCGAGTTTTCTTAAGACATGTAAATAATGGAGAATAATTACGATTACCAAGCCAACCAAAATAAAAAAATACACTCTCCCATAGGATTTATAGGTAGCCATAATAAAAAATTAACGTTTACTCATGAGTGTTCCCACTTCTTTTAAGAGATCCTCTTCATCAAGCAACATACCAGTCCCACGAGCCACCGAAGTAAGTGGGTCATCGGCAATGCGAACTGGAATTTGGACGGTTTTAGCAATCAGCTGGTCCAAACCACGCAGCAGCGCTCCCCCACCAGAAAGCACAATACCCCGTTCGTGAATGTCGGCTACCAACTCTGGCGGAGTAATTTCTAAGATGGATTTTATATTTTCAACAATGGTTCTAAGGGGCTTAATAATAGCATCCCTCACATCCGTATCAGTAATTACTATTTCTCGGGGCAACCCAGTTATCAAATCACGCCCACGCAAAGGCATTTCAATAGGCTCTAACAACTCAATTGCTGAGCCAATTTTAATTTTAATTTCCTCAGCATGTTTTTCACCAATCAACATTTTAAAAACATCACGAGCATACTGAATAATATGCCGCGTCAATTCATCGCCGGCAATTTTAATAGATTTTTTGACCGCTATGCCACTTAGGGTAATTACAGCAATTTCCGTTGTTCCTCCGCCAATCTCAACAATAAGGTTGCCGACCGGTTCGCGAGCCGGGAGACGTGATCCGATGGCCGCGGCCATGGGTTCTTCCACAATCCAGACTTCTCTTGCTCCGGCATTAAGTACGGCGTCAGCCACGGCTTTTCTTTCTACCTCAGTAATATTAACCGGCACTCCGATTACCACTTTCGGACGCGAAAAAAAACTGAGAGATTTATTTTCATACACTTTTTCAATAAAATATCGTAGCATTTTTTCAGCTACCTCAAAATCAGAAATAATACCACTATTCAATGGACGAGCGGTTATAATATGAACAGGAGTTTTCCCCAACATTTCTTTGGCTTCACTGCCCAGTGCCAAAATTTGTTCAGTACGTGTATTGATAGCTACAATGCTCGGTTCGTTAATGACGATACCACGGCCTTTAACGTAGACCAGTGTGTTGGCGGTTCCAAGGTCAATTCCCAGTTCAATACGGAAATTCTTGAAAAATTTATTTAACATAATCTTGGTTGCTGTACTTGCGGTTAGAGAAAATCACCCCTTCAAGCAGAATAAAAATAACGATGAGTAAACCAAAGTTCCACCACGCGAGCAATCCCTTTTGGCGAAGAATAAGCGTACCGATTAAAAATCCCGCCACCATAATACTTTGGCGAAACGTGCGTCGGACATGGCGAAATACCACTTCATCATTTTTAATAAGTAAGCGTCGTACCAGAAACCCGCCTACGGAAAATGTTCCAACGATTGCCAAAAATAAGCTGACGTAAAAAAACAAAAAAATACTATTCGCCGCGGTAGTCGGGTCAATGGTAAGAATAAACACCCATGCTACCCAGCACGCGAGTGTACCAAGCGACATAAGGATAAGATAAGCTCGCAAGCTCATAGTTTACTGCTTTTAACTTATAATTGTCTTCAGTATAGCAAAAATTCGTTTTCGTAACAACTTAACTCTTTGAGAAGCAAAAAATATAAAAAGAAAAATTTTACGCCAAATATCGTACTCGCTCAATAGTTTTTTGCCCGGTGAGGTTATTTATACTTTCGAGAATCCCCGCTTCATAAAGTTTTAACTCCTGTGCCACCACGCTTGAGAGACACGCCACCGCCAAAACCCCATTTTTAATATACACCGCACGAACATATTTATGCATTTCGCTGGGCAGTTTTTTGAGGATAATCTCGTTTACTTGCTGGATGGTTAAGGACATTTTTATCTGGCGCAAAACTGGCGAATCTTCGGTATGTTTTTTAAGGATTGAAAAAAGAGAGTTCATAGTTTATAGGGTCCGAAATTCGCAAATGTCTTTGAAATCGCAGGAATTACAAATATAAGCGCTTGGTGTCGCGATAAAATCTTGTGAATGAATATGCGCGATAATATCTTGTAATTTAGCACTGATTGTATCAAGTTCTTTTACTGTGCCCAAAAACGAGAGCTTAATATTATCATTAAGATAGTAAAAAGTAAGTTTGCTTGGCGCCCCTAAGTAGCGGTATTGGGCGAGCTGCTCAACGGCGAGTTGATAGATAAGCAATTGGTCTTTATCACCACCTACTAGCTTTTCCTTACTCTGACCAGTTTTGTAATCAATAATCTCAAGTGTCCCATCTGGGAGTTGGTCGATGCGATCGATGCGGCCGTGAATAGTAGTAGTACCGAGCTTAATTTTAAACCAACCTTCGAGACTTACGGGAATATTCCAACCAAGTTCC
>CAZQNF010000086.1:0-4464 GCA_964594675.1 uncultured Gammaproteobacteria bacterium
CAAGCGTTTTCATCTTTTTTTAAAGAATGGTGCAAAATCAATAATTCATTCGCACTTCAAATAATCAGTCGCGAAGAATGGGAAAGTAAAAAAAACGATGGGATTTTAAAAAAAAATCGACACAACAAACCAACACTCTACCTACCAACCGATTTCCAACTTTGGGAAATGATTGATGTTGTCCAAACTATTGACTCCCATACCTTTACGGCCAACCCCAAACGACAAAATGAAAAAAAAGATCAGCTTGTTGCTTTAGGAAAAACTTTTCAAAACACTGGAATTTATATCGCTACCAGGCTTGAGCACATAAACGAAGGCACAGATATTGCTCGCGAGCTAGCTGAAAAATTTTATAGCTATGGAAAAACGCTTGAAATGGGCCGACAATCAGATCAACTGCCGGCTGGAACTCTGGCCAAACTGCGCATTTTAACACCTAACGAAACCGACGAGATCGATCGTTTTTTGGTTGGCAATAATCTTTATCTTGCTCGCCAAACTCGAGCGAAAATGATGAGTAAAAAGAAAGAAATAGAACAAGATGAAGCCAACGAACAAGTGCGGCAACAAACTCTCGCGCAATTTTTTAGAGTTTCGCATAAAGCTTTTCAATTGAAAGAAAAAACACAAAAAGATGAACTGGCTTCTAACACCGAACATCTAGCTCCTTGGCAGAGCCAAACCTCAACTCACCAAAAATTTATTTCAAGAATTGAGGATTCCATCCAAAGAAAAATCGAGATGCCAAAAAAAGAACTGAGCAGCGCTATTTTTCGCCACGGAATGGATCTTTTACAAAAATGGATGCCTTTTGATAAATTACCAGCCTTTTTTAGGCTTATCTACCTACACTGGGTACGTGGAGAAAAAACTCTGCACAAAGCATTGAGAATTGACCAACTAAAGACTGAGCTGGCAACCGTCCGAGCATCTGGGAACAAAGCCGAAATAAGCGCTAAAGAAAGAGAAATTTCCATAAAAATTCAGCAAGCGGTTAGCCTATACCCACAAAAATCCGCTAGCTTTACTGCAGCAGAACTGTTGGCGAGTCAAGAGCTAAATTGTGTTGGAGCGTCAACACTCGGAGGAGCGCTCATGAATGAAGTGGGTTTACGCTATTTGGTCGGCTCAATCCCTAGGCATTCTTTATTATTTTTAGTGACTGCAGCAGGAACGATAGAAATGCGAGATATGATTTTCCCCGAGAATAACCAAGAAATAACCAACGAGATATTTATTCATAACCAAGAGAGCCCTCTCAAAGATGTCGCCGCGCTTATTAATTCTTCTGATTCTTCCAGCATAAGACTTGGCATTGCTGACAAACAATTTTTACACAAATTCTTTTCGAGAAGAGAGGGGCCGGCTAATTATTTAGAACTTTTTAAACCAGAATATGGACAGGAAGTTGCAACCTTGGATGCTATGGGATGCGTTCTTCATGAACTCAAACGCAACAAAGAAGCTGTTGCAGCTTTACAACAGGCTTTAATTATTAGCCCAGAAAAAGCTGTCTCTTATCTGCATCTCGGCAATGCCTTAAACGCCCTTGGACTTCATGACGAAGCTATTAACGCCTACCAACAGGGAATCAAGAGTCAACCAAAAGATCCTTATTTTTATTACGGTCTTGGTGATGCTTTTTTACTTTCTGGTCGTCATGAAGAAGCTATTAAAGTTTTTCGCCAAGCAGCTAGACTGAATCCTCGTGCCGCGTATGGTTACTATGGTGTTGGTAAAGTTTTAATTGATACAGATAAAAAAGAAGGTGCCATTATTGAGTTTTTAAGAGCTTTAAGCCTAGAACCGACCGACACCGGATCTTATAACGGTCTTGGTGTTGTGTATAATAGTCTTGGTCGCTACAACGAAGCAGTTCAAGTATATAATCAGGCTCTGGAGCGTGACCCTCAATACATTCGGGCGTATAAAGGTCTTGGCGATGCTTTTTATGGCTTAGGCAATAAAACAGAAGCACTTAAAATGTATACTTGTTTTATGAATTCGGCTGACAGAGAAAAATATAAAGATCTCATTGTAAAAACGGAAGAAAAAATAGCTGAATTAAAAAAATAGAGCATCAAACTCTATTTTTTACCCGCCTTGTAGACGAACTCAGAACCTACTTTATAAATACAGAAACTTATTTTTATATTCCCGACTTCACAAAATAAACAGTCTCCCTAAACTCCCACAGTACCCGTCTTAACCTTTCCGGCTCGTTTATAATTGGCAATAATCACACCAGTTGGCGTAACCAAACTCTCCGTTAAGGTAAAGGCTGCCGGGATTGTATCATCGCCAAACAATTTTTTTCCTGTCCCAAGCGTCAGCGGGTAAATTTTGAGTCGGAATTCGTCTACTAAATCATTCTCAAATAATAATTGAACAAGTTTGCTACTGCCCCAAACTTGAATGTCAGAACCTGCGGAATTTTTGAGCTTTTTAATATCTTCCAGATTTTCGATAAATACGGTATTTTTCCAGTCTGTTTTTTTCATGTGTTTGGAAAACACGTATTTTGTACCCACATTAATACCCGGCCAAAAGTCGGCATGTTCAGGCCAGTAATTAGCCCAAATCTCAAATGTTTTCCGACCTAAAAGATAATCCGCGGTTTGCTCGAGCTCTTGTTGCACTACCGCACCCCCAACTTCGTCACCATAGGCGGCGGTCCAGCCACCATATTTAAAACCGCCCTCAGTATCTTCCTTGGGTCCGCCGGGAGCCTGCATAACTCCGTCTAACGTAATCATGGATAAAATAATTATTTTTCTCATACAAAACGATTTAAGAATTGATGTGTTTACTATAACAAAAAAGAAGATGCCCTGTCACAAAGTTTCATTTAGGTTAAAAAATCACCAATATCTATTGGTGATTTTTGCTGACTCCAGATTATAGACGAAGCGAGAACCTGTGCTATGAAAGTTAGTGCCTTAGATTTATAGACATATTTTAATTATCCCCTTTTGTATCAATCAATTAAATTTATTACTTTCAATCTCGGAATTACTTCGTGTTCAAAGACAGAGCCTACTTGAATATGTTTAGGAAGGCCAGAAGTTACCCAAAGAATTTCTTCTACTTCATGATTGGGAGTTGGGATGCCACTCCAAGCGGTAACCACAAAACAATGCATAGAAACAATTTTTGATTCGTTGCCCGCAGCTGGAGCGGTAAACGTCCCAAACTCTTCTAGATCATTCTCTTTAACTTCTACACCAAGTTCTTCGTACAATTCTCTGGCAAGAGCTTGTTTGTCAGTTTCTCCCAGTTCCACCTTACCGCCAGGCGCAATAAAAAAATCTTTATTCTTAGATTTTGCAACCAACAATTTTTTATTAACTATTAGGATTCCGGCTGATTTTTTAATTAATTCTTTTTCTGACATATTTTTTGAATTGCTAGAGAGTGTCATGACGAGTTCCAAGAAGTCTGGATATTTTTAAGATTTACCCTTAAACAATTTTTGCTTTTGTCTTAGCTCTTCAGTAAATGCTTTATATTCTCGCTTCTTGCTCTCGGGAATTTTGAGCCAATCACAGTCGCGTATCGCACCCTCAAGAGCGTATAAATAAGCGGCATGAAATTTACCGCAAAATCCACCACTCTGATGAATCCGAAGATACGCTTTTTTTGCTCCCGCTTTTCGCAATTTCTCTGGCGTATCAATTCCGGCGGTAATAAGTTTTTGCGCCACTACAGGGCCGACATTTTTAAACATTTTAGATAATTGCAAAGGCGACATATCCAGGTAGAATTATTCTTTTTTTACTTTAAACCTTAAAACCGTCTTTAATTTTGACGATTCCACTTTTCTGGCATCGGACAAGTAGATTTCACGGTGTATTTTTGACTCTCGAGTCCGATTATTTTTCAGACAGAATTGTTCCATTTGTTTGAAGCTTTCCGGTTCGTTATCGTAGCTACCGAGATGGAGCATCTGTACACATTCTCCATCCTCTATTGAGCCAAACTCGACTCGTTCCAGTAGTGGGTGTGGTTTTTTCTTTTTTGTGCGCTCGATAATTTCTGTGGCGAACTGTTTATTTACAAAATCAGGCTGGCGAATCATTAGGTTAAAAACAAGACTGTCCTTATCTAGTTTCCCAGTATATTTTTTCTTTGCTTCTTCGGTTATACCCCAAATTCCTTCTAGCGGGTAGACCGTGTATTCAAAGTAATTTGGTGGGGCAATATTGGCTTTGGGTGACATTTTTACTGCGTAGGCAAGCGAATATAATACTCCAATATAATCAGCAAAGAAAGGGTTGTTAGGATTGCCCTGGCCGCGGATGCTGAAAAAATTGAACGACGGTACTTTTATAAATTCTGGCTTTAGCTTTGGAAGATAAAATTGTTTTTCTTGTTTTTTCCATTCGTGTTTCATATTATGTATGCTCCCGGGGGCTGGGATCGAACCAGCGAAATCCACGTTAATAGTTTTTACAACGCTCA
>CAZQNF010000087.1:0-4456 GCA_964594675.1 uncultured Gammaproteobacteria bacterium
CACCTATACTTGCGGTGATAGTAAAACCAAAATTACCACCATCCCTCAAATGAAAGATCCGCTCTGTAAAGTTATTAAAGCTGCTAATGATGCGGGTTATACCATAGAAGTTCGCAGTAGCTACCGCGACTTTGCTGGTCAAGTAAAAAATTGGTGTGGCACCTGTTCGACTTATACCGATACTTCTAAAAGGGTTAAGTTTTGTGCTGTACCAGGGTATTCTAATCATGGCCACGGCTCAGCTGTTGATGTAGTACTCAAAAAGGGCAGTGCCAAACTTACTCCGCTTGGAAGCAAAGCTCAATGTAATGCCGAAAAAATTTATGTAGCTAAGCTGGCACATTTCTTTTACGATACTGACCCAAATTTTAACCGCCTGGAAACTGAGATTTGGCACTTTGAATATGGCACCGGTTCGCAAAGTTCACGTGGAAAATTCACAAGCCTCCCTTCTGTTTGTAAATAATTTCCTGCGTTGTATAAAATCAACATAAACATGAAACCCACCTCCCTCTTTACCTGTTCTAACTGCGACGCCCAAACTGCCAAGTGGACAGGGCGCTGTTTAGAATGTGGTAAATGGGGCACAATGGCCGAAGTTGCAGCAACCATGCCAACTGCCTCAGGAGGAGCAACTCGACCAACAGCGAACGCTCTTAAAGTCCAAAATCTCAAAGATATCGTTGCTCAAACTGATACCCGGCATTTAACCGGCCTCAAGGAGCTCGACCGAGTTCTTGGTGGCGGTCTTGTCCCAGGCAGTCTTATACTACTCGGCGGCGAACCCGGCATCGGGAAATCAACTCTCGCCCTCCAGCTCGCAACCAGCGTCCCCAAAACTCTCTATGTTTCCGCCGAAGAATCTGTCGAACAAATTAAACTGCGTACCGAACGCATGCAGCTTAAAGCTCCGACCTTAGAACTTGTTAGCAATAACCAACTCGAAGCCATTATCGCAACCATTATTGAACGCAAACCACCACTAACCATTCTTGATTCCATTCAAACCATTGCCGCTGATGACGGTGAATCCGGCAGTGCCAGCCATATCCGCACAGTTTCTGCTCGTCTCTTAGAAGTCGCAAAAACCTACAATGTTTCCATCGTTATTATTGGCCACGTTACAAAAGAAGGTGCTATTGCTGGCCCTAAAACCCTCGAGCATTTGGTTGATACCGTGATGTACCTGGAAGGTGACCGTCATCATTTTTATCGCATCTTACGCACCACCAAAAACCGCTTTGGTGCGACCGACGAAATTGGTGTCTTTGAAATGCGCGAAAATGGTTTACAAGAAGTTCCGAACCCATCGGCCAATTTTCTGGCCGAGCGCACCGAAAATCCGCCGGGGAATGTTATCACCTGTCTTATCGAAGGCAGCCGGGCCGTGCTCGTTGAAATCCAGGCCCTCGTGAATAAAACCGCCTTTGGCTATCCCACTCGCAAAGCCAGCGGTTTTGATATTAATCGCCTGCACGTTATCATCGCCATTTTACAAAAACGCGCCGGGTTGTCGCTTGGAGAATACGACGTCCTTCTCAACGTGGTCGGCGGACTATCAGCCGATGAACCAGCGGCGGATCTCGCGGTTGCCATTGCCATTGCGAGCGCCTACAAAGACCAGTCACTTGGCGCTGATCTCGCTGTATTTGGCGAAGTGGGCCTGGGCGGCGAAGTACGCAGCATTTCCCAAACTGAAAAGCGCATTAAAGAATGTGAACAGCTCGGCCTTAAACGGATTATCCTACCCAAAAATACTACCACCAAAAAAACAGACAAAATAAAAATAATTTCCGTAACAAACATTAAGGAAATTATTAAATAAATCTGCTAATTTTAACTAAACCGACGCTCGTTTCAATCGTAAAATTTCTCGCGACATCTCTTGCAGAGATTCCTCATTACTTCCATCTTGGAAAACACCATTCAAAAAGTACGCAGTTTTATATGATTGACGACTACCCTCTAACCGATTTGCCCTGACATAAACATGTAGATGCCCCACAATTATTTCCTGTAAGGCAGGCGTACCTAAAACGTCCCGCAAACTAAAATTATCAGAAAATAGATTATCAATTTCAGGGAGCGTTTCCGCCATTTTGATTGTTCCCCCACAGTATTGAGCTAATTCTTGTAAAGTTTGCAGCGTATTAAATTCACCACGATTATCTTTAACCATATTAAAGATAATTTTTAATTAAAATACGCCAATACCACCATTAAATACCTCCAACAATCAACCATTTTACTCCAGATGCAAGCCATCTTCCCACTGTTGTAACTGTTCTTTAAGAAGGGGATATTTTTTATATTCATTACTAAGTTTTTCCGCGGCCAGACGTGCTTTTTTAATAAGATCGGTGTCCGAGAGAATCGCAAGCCGTAGCTGATTCATACCACTTTGTTCGCGCCCATACACCTCTCCTGGCCCTCGGAGTTCAAGGTCTTTCTCCGCCAAAGTAAACCCACTTCCAGTCTTGGCAAAAAATGCCAAACGCTCTAAGACTGATTTACTTTTATTATCTGTAAACACTAAACAATATGACTGGTTTTCCCCTCGTCCCACCCGGCCGCGGAACTGGTGCAGCTGTGCGAGGCCAAACCTATCGCCGCCCTCAATCATCATAATCGTGGCGTTGGGGATATCAACCCCCACCTCAATCACCGAAGTTGAAACCAAAATATCAGTTTTTCCCTCACGGAAATCATTCATTATTTTTTCTTTCTCCACTGGCTTCAGTTTGCCGTGCAAAAATCCCACCCGGCAATCTGAAAAAACAGTCTTCGAAAGATACTCATATTCTTTCATCACCGAACGCTGTTCAATATTGCTGGTCGGCGCTTTTTTACTCTCATCTTCTTCAATAAGCGGACAAACCACAAAACATTGGTGACCTTTTTTAATTTCACTACGTATAAAATCGTAAGCCTGGGACCGTTTGTTATTTTCTACCAAACGGGTAACAATCGGGTGTCGGCCTGGCGGTAATTCTTTGAGAGCTGAATAATCCAGGTCACCATAGGCGATAATGGCAAGCGAACGAGGGATCGGGGTCGCGGTCATACTGAGAAAATGAACTCCGGACATTTTCTCAGCCAAAATTTTTCGCTGATTCACGCCAAAACGATGCTGCTCATCCACAATCACCAATCCAAGATTCTTAAACTCCACATTCTCGCTTAGTAGTGCCTGCGTACCAATAATAATCTGTGCTTGTCCAGCCTGGATAGTCTCGAGCATTGTGCGTTTACTTACCTCGGTAACCACTCCAGCCGCATATATTTTCCGCTCGGTACGAGTAAATAAAACAAGTGTGATATTTTTTGGCAAGATTTTATGCGCAAGCGACTCGGCATGCTGCATGGCCAAAATTTCGGTTGGCACCATAAGCGCGGACTGAAAATTATTGAGAGCCGCATTATACATGGCCATGGCCGCGACCACCGTTTTTCCGGACCCCACATCGCCCGCGAGCAGTCGGTTCATGACCACAGGCTTCATCGTATCTTTCAAGATTTCCCAAGCCGCCTGTTTTTGCTGTGGTGTGAGGGTGAACGGCAAACTTTGTACAAATTCTTTTATTTTTTCCTCATAAAACACAAAAGCTGGCGCACTCTGCGTTTCTCGACGACGGCGCGACAAAACTCCCATCATCTGCAGCAAAAATAGTTCGTTAAACTTCAGCCGTGCAAGACCGGTCCGCAGCGTCTCATAATTATCCGGAAAATGAATCTGTTTCAGTGCTTCGCTGAGTGGCAATAAACTGTACTCGCTAGCAATGTCCGTGGGCAACCAATCTTGAGCCTGAGACACAGACTTTAACGCTTCACCCACCAAAAATCGCAGCTGTTTTTGCGTAACCCCATACGTGAGCGGATACATCGGCACAATTCGCCCAGTATGGCGTGGCGCGCCGCCATTGTCACGCTCATAGCTCGGCGACATGAGTTCAGGTCCCAACATCGTTTGTTTCACTTCACCCGACAAATACACACTTTGTCCCGCCGTCAAATTTTTGGCAATAAACGGCTGATTAAACCACGCTACCCGAATACTATCCGAGCCGTCAGTAACCAGCGCCTCCGTAATCATTTTTTTAGTCTTAAAACTTCGCTTATTAGCGATGAGCTCAATTTTACCTTTAATCGTTACACTTTCGCCACTTTGCACGTCTTTTATAGGTACAATCCGGCTGTAATCCTCGTATCGAAACGGATAATAGTACAACAAATCCCCGGCGGTTTTTATCCCCAGGCGCTCCAAAGTGGTCTCGAGTTTCTTGCCAACCGTCTTGAGGCTCCCAACCGGCATAGTAAGCAACATAGGAGATTATTGTATACCAAAAAAGGAAACCAGGTAAGTTTCTCAAAAGTATCATCTAGGAAAACTAGAAAGAATTGTACTTTTGGAAGGAATTATTGCTGGGAATTAAAATTTTATTAAAAAACTCCGCTT
>CAZQNF010000088.1:0-4327 GCA_964594675.1 uncultured Gammaproteobacteria bacterium
GTCCGCAGACACCGCAACTAATAATGCCGCTCAGGATATGCGTGGTGCTGGAGCTTCTTACCAACCTGCGGTTTCTTTGGAGCTTTTCTTGCACGATGTCGAATACATCTTTGTCGATAATCGCTGGTACACTAATTTTGATCCATTGATCTTGTTCACGCCACCTTTTTCCGGTTTTGGTATACGCGTACTTATTCTTATTTCTTCTTCGTTCGGGATCGGACTCGATTCGTTCGGTGCGGTTATAATAATGATCGCCGTAGTAGGTGGAATTATTAAGGATGTGTTTAAGCGTCGCTCGGCGCCATTGTAATTTGCCGTGTGGCGTTGGGATACCCTTATCTTCAAGCAATTGTACAATCTTGTGCAGGCTGGCATCCGTGTAGGCGTACTGGTCGAAAATAAATCTGATCACTTCGGCTTGCGAATCATTGATTGTATATTCTCCTCGTTCGTTATTGTCTTTACGATACTTATGGATGTATCCATAGGGGTTGGCATTATTTACAATCGAACCGTGGCGTGCTTTTTCTTTTCTACCACGCATGAGACGTTCAGTTATTTTTGACTTCTCTAATTCATTCACCGCCCCAAGAACAGTAAGAGAGAATTTATTTTCCGGATTGTGAATATAATTTTGACCCTTAATTACGATTTCTTTCTTATATTTTAAGAATTCACTAATGATAATATTTTGGTACGATACATCACGAGCGATGCGGTCGGAGTCAAGAAAGTACACTATATCAAATACATTATTCTTTAGTTCGCTTCGGAGTTCGTCCATAGCTGGTCTATCGAGCACGGCTCCACTATACCCATTGTCGGTATATTCTTTTACTAGAATATTGCCGTCTTTTTTTATTTGCTGGATGAGCTCAACTTTTTGGCTTTCGATAGTGCCTTGCTCTTCTTGTAGACTGGTGCTGACGCGGGCATAGTATGCCGCTCGTTTAGGAGGTTGTTGACATATCATATGGTTAGAATTCATCATTTTTAATCTTCTTTAACTTTTTGCCCAAAGCTCTGCGCTCTTTTCTACGAATGCGCTCGTACTCTTCAACTGCAAATAAAATCTCTTTTTTAAATCTTTGCTCTGCATTCCCTTGATTTAATGATTGATGGGTTAAATGGCTAGTTGACATATCATGAATTAAGTAAATTAAGAATTTTTATAAATTTATCCTTATATTTTCCGATCTGCGAAGCATCGCAGATCTCCACCGCCTCTTGGCGGTGGATCTCGCCCGTGGCATTGTCCCAAATAACAAATCGTATTTTTCTTCGACCTTGGGGGGTAATTGTGAGTGAGTAGGGTGGCAAGTCCATAGTGAAATATATGGCCAGGTAATCCTGGCTGCATAGTGATATTATAATTTGAGGGGTGGGAGAAGTACACAGATTTTTGCCTTATATTAGCCATAATTTTGATATTTAATATAAACTTACAATTAGTTGCTACTCCTATGTCACTAGGGTGGCCTCTGGTGCATCCAAAGATAAAAGTTGAATAATCTATCATCCTTGAGATTGAAAGCTTCTAGGTCTACCCCCGAGTTCGTTTGCGGCACACAAGGGTCATTTTGGTTTATCAAAAACTTAATCGATAAACAGTTTAGGCCCCTGTGTTGACTGGCTGCTCAGGGTCTTTAAAAAGTAATCCTCTGATTTTTCTGCATTCCTCGCTCACAAACCATAAAAAATGTTTTTGTAGCAACAGTATTTTTTCTGGCTCGCCCGGCCTACCACTTTCTTCTTGCAAACCGCAAATACCCAAAATTTTTAACGCCTCCATTTCTTTTAGAGCTGTTGGTCGGCTACAATTTAAGTCCTGCATTACTTGGCTGGTATTTATCTGACCGCCACGTGCAAGAACCGCACGAAATAAGGCGGCACGGTTAAAGGCCGCGCTATCAATAGCTAGCTCAACTATCAGACGCAGGTCGTCTTCGTACAGCTGTGTCCGGCCAGAAATAAGCGCATGCCCACGGCAAAGGTTATAGAGAAGCTGATTAATACGATCAGGGTTTTCAATAATGGGTACTGAGTGTTCAAACTCTTCGTTATCTTGACCTCTCTCTTTCCAGACTTGGATGACCCCTCGTAATTTAGCCAGGAGCTTGGCACATTTAGCGATAATAATTTTGTACTGTTGGCTGTCTTCGGTTCTGTTCCAATCAACTCCTCGGGGGTATTTCCGCCAAAGTGTATAAATAAAGTCTTTGGTAGCCAGAGCGCAGCGATTTTCTTTTTGTTTGTGCGGCTCATCGGTAATCTGACGCGCTAATTGCTCTTCATCTTTTTCAGGACTATTGAGTCGCATAAAAAATAAGCGTGAACCCAGAGAACCCATTATTTTCCAAACCTTAGGAGGAATTGGAGTTGAAGCGGCTAGTAACATAAATAGAAATTCACCCTCATAACCACGCTGACCATGCACTCCGCTTTCGACCATTAGACCTTCGCCGTCTAATGCTCGGGTTAAAAGACCTAGACATTCATTAAGGTCGTCGTCTTTTTTTGAAAATATCATCGCCAAATCTCGTATCAAAAATAGCTTGTATCGTAAGCGAGGTAACAGGTCAACTTCTTTTAATTTTTCTTTTTTGATATTAGCCGCACTCGATACAAATGCGGCATGACTAAATTTGTCCGTTGCATAAACTAAACCGTCAATTTTTGAGAAAAAATTAATAGCGATAGTCTTGCCTGATGACGGCATATCTACCAGCACGAGGGCAAAAGGGTTAGTGATATCGTTAATCAGAATCTGTGCCATGATTGAAGCAGTTGTTTCGGCGGGAGCAACTAAATAAGGAAAGTTTTCTTTGATTATTTCTAACCACTCGTCAAAGATTAGGGGCTGTTCCGGTTCTGGCGCTTCGATAATACGAGGGATTTGCTTCTGGTCTGGTAATGCTTCTGGTTCAGTAAAGGGTATAAGACTGGCATATTTACTAAATAAGTCATCTACCGTTCCATTAAGTTTAGTAAAATAATCGGTAACATCCCCCGATTCCCCAACTTCACTCGGGAGCGAAATATTATAAATAGTGCTATGGCCAGCTTTCTGCAAAGCACTGATAACAGCCTGTGCCCCATTTCGACCAGCGTTGTCATTGTCAAAACAAACGTAGATTATTACGTCTTCAGGGATAAAATTTGCCCAATCCTCCTTAAACGTTCCTGCTCCACCTGTACTTGTTATAGCTGCCTGACCCCTACTTTCTAAAGCCAACCGATCCAGTTCGCCTTCGCAGATAATTAAAGGTGTGTGACCAGCCCGTAAATGCTCCCAGCCGTACACTGTGGCTGAAGTATTTTTTTGATACCAGTACTTTGGTTTTTCAAAATCATTGTTACTGGGATCTTTCCTGAATTTAAAAAATGAAAAATTATTATCCATGTCAAAAATTGGTATGGTAATAGCCTGATCGTTCCAGCCGATAAAGTGTCGATCAATAATTTCTTTACTTATGCCACGCTGGTTAAGGTATTCGCGAATGGTGACAGGTAGTTGGTCGTGGTAGGTTTTATATAAATGGTCTTTCATATGTTTGGTTAAATAAATAAATCATTACTCCACACTACTGTTCCCCGGCCGGATGAACAGTGAGATTTTTTAAAATTATTTATGTTGGTTGGGTGTCATCGAGTAAAATTTGAAAAACTTTAAGTAAGGCGGTGTTATTTGTGTCGTCGACCACAGTTTCCCAAATTATTGTAATTTGCTGGGTGTTTTTCATATGGGGTAAATCCACCCTAAGCATGCCATGCCTGGCAATAACCTTCACCAGACTTCGAAAAACAAAAAAATGGCTTATATAAGCCATTTTTAACTCGTTTATTAACACCCACTGAAAGTTAGTCGAGCCAGCGTATCTCAAAGACCTCTTCATTCAATCGGTAGCCGTTTGTTTCCAACCTAACAATTAAATTACTTTTAACATTAAGTATTTTTTTAAATAATTTATTTACTTCGCGAATATCTTTTGAAACCTGAGTTACTCTACCATGTTTCCAAATGGTTGTAGATAAAAATTCTCCACTCTTTAAGCCGTCCCGCAAGCTATATAGTAGTTTCCATCGCCCAGCTTTTATAGGGTAACACTTTTCGTCCCCACAATCTTTTCTGCACACTCCTTTTTGTTTTGATAAGTATATGGATTCCTTGTTGTGAGAATTAAGTAGGTGCGGTCGTTCGTCTGCTATTTTAAAAAGTTCTTTTAATTTTGTTTCAGCTTCTATTCTAAGATTTTCACAAAATTGAATGGGGTCATTAATATTTGTAAATTTTTTTTCACCCCAAAAACCATGTATAGACGCC
>CAZQNF010000089.1:0-4305 GCA_964594675.1 uncultured Gammaproteobacteria bacterium
CGATGAAAATGGTGAATTTAGTGTACTTGACCCGGCTGACCCAGATAGAAATATTTATGCTTATTCAGACCTCATAAGCGCTCTTCATGATCTGAACCTCGATAGCGGCGAAGCCGACGGCCAACCAACCGTAATTTTTACCAAGCCTAAATAGCCAGCTGGGCAATACTTTCCCCCACCATGCGACCAGTTGCCCATGCAGCCTGCAAATTAAACCCACCGGTAAACCCGTCAATATTTAAGATTTCCCCGGCAAAATACAAATTCGGACAGATTTTCGATTGCACGGTCCGCTGATCCACTTGGGATAATTCCACTCCGCCAGCTGTTACGAACTCGTCGCCAGCTCCGCGTGTGACCGCGTTTAACGGCAAAGCTTTAAGGAAATCAGCAATTTTTTGAGCCGCTGCTTTCGAAATTTCCGCACATTTTTGCGTAGCGTCGATCTTATTTTTTTCACAGACCAACTCGGCCACAGCTTCGGGCACAAAAGCGCGCAAACTATTTTTAATATTTTGTTTTAAAGTATCTTGAAGATGTTCTTGAATTCGACTCGTAGAAAATTCCAATGTTTCATCCGGAAATAGATCAATCGTTACTTTTAACGGATGTTTTATATCAAAATTTGTAAAAGCTGCAAGGGATGATAAAGCAAAAACTGCCGGACCACTAATCCCGCGATGAGTAAACAAAAATGGTCCAGTAAAACTTTGAGATTCTTTGGCATGAGTCCTGATTCGCGCTCGCTCAAAAGAAATACCGGCCAGCTGCCGCGGCCAATCTTCCTGCACTATAAAAGAATGCAAACTTGGCGCGAGTGGTGTAACAGAATGTCCTAAACTTTCTGCTAAAGAATACCCATCACCAGATGACCCAGTCTGACGGTATGCTTGGCCGCCAAGCGCCAGCACTACTATATCTACTTCAAGCGCAGATTGATCCTTAAAAAGGATATTAAAAATCTTACCGTCTTTCTTTATTTCTTTTACCTGGTGATTTAATAACACTGTGGTGCCAAATTTTTCAAATACTTTGCTAAACGCTCGCACGACATCTTGCCCGTTATTTGAAACCGGAAAAACACGCAAATCCTCCTCACATTTCAAAGGGACGTCATGCGCCTCAAACCAAGCCCGCACTTCCTGTGGCGAAAAATGATATATAGCTGAAGTCAAAAATTTACTGCCGCGCGGATATTTTTTTAATACCTCTTTTACATCTTCAATGCCGGTCGTTACATTACAGCGCCCACCTCCGGAAATAAGAACTTTTTTTCCTAGAAGTGGATTTTTCTCAATCAGAATAACCTTGGCTCGCGGTTGTAGCTCGTTAATTGTAGCAGCGCACATCATACCAGCGGCTCCAGCGCCAATTATCGCAACACGCATAAATAATTTATCTAAAACCTATTTCACACTATGACCCCCAAACTGCTCGCGCAGGGCCGCGACGACTTTGCCGGTGTAGGTCGGATTTTTAGCAGATTGCACCCGGAATTTAAGAGATTCTTCAATAATTTTAGCTTTTACTCCAAGTTGTTTACCGGCTTCTACAGTCCAAGCGCCTTCACCAGTATGCCCTATTATTCCCGAGACGTCTTTTAATCCTTCGCCGTGAAGTTCAAACGCTTGCTCCAGCCAACCAATCAAACGCGACTCAATTACGCTACCTTTATTATAAATAGAAACCACATCTTTAAGATTGAGCGAAAATTTCGCTTTCGCCAAAATTCCAAAGCCTTCAGCAATTGCCTGCATCATGCCGTATTCTATGCCATTGTGAATCATTTTTACAAAATGCCCAGCTCCAACCCCCGGAAAAAACTGATAACTCCCTTTAAGCGATACGTCAGCAAACAAACTCTCCAGTTTAGTAAATACTTTTTTTTCTCCACCAATCATCAGGCAAGCGCCATTAAGCGCTCCGGATGGCCCGCCCGATGTTCCCACGTCAAAAAATTCAATGCCGTATTTTTTTAATTTCTTGGCACGTGCGACCGTATCTTTATAAAAAGAATTTCCGCCGTCAATAATAATATCCCCGCGTTTAAGTTCTCGCACCAACCCATTTTTACCAAAGAGCATTTCATCAACCGGCTTACCGGAAGGGACCATGAGCCAAATTATCTTTTGTTTTGGTAAGTCTTGGACCAAGTCATGAAGCGACTGCGCAGGAACTACCCCTTCGGCCGCCATCGCTTGGGTATGCGCAAAAGTGCGATTATACCCGACGACTCGCCAACCCTTGCGCACCAACTGACGCGCTAAATTGCCTCCCATTTTTCCTAGACCAACCACGCCAATTTCTTTAGGCAAGGCCTGAAGCTTAAAGTTTTTAATAATACACTCTGAATCCGAAACCATCGTGTTCGTATCTGGTTTGTAACTAGCAAGCGGTACCGCGTTTTTTTGCCAGGCTTTAACGATCGGATCCACGAACTGCCACATGCTTAGAACCTCTTCTTTGCTCACGAATAATGTTTGATCGCCAAGGATGCTGGCTAAAATAAGCTTGCTATATTCTTCGATATATTGTATTTTTTCCTGTTTCTCGTAGAGAAAAAAAGTAAATTGTCGTTCTTCAAGCATTTTGTCAAACCCAGGTTTTTTTGTCCAAAAATGGATCGTAATACGATCTTCCGGCTCCATGGTAAAAACCACTTTATTTTGCACATGCCATTGCGCATTGCACATAACGCAAGTTGGCGGGTGTTTAAGAGTTACGACTATTTCTTTACAAGCTGCCGCCGCGCGTTTTCCCGCTTCCATGATAATCGGCACGCCTTTCCAACGCGGATGATTTAACTCAGTTTTAAGTTTGTAATATGTTTCAGTCTGCGAACCGGGAGCTACGCCTCGAATAGTATCATATCCTTCATATTGCGCGCGATAAGTAAATTGTTTTATATCTGACGCAGTCCAAGGTTTGAGAGCGGCGATAATCTGCGCGCGACGTGAACGCAACTCAACTTCATCCAGCGAACGCAAATCTTCCATGGTTACAGCTGCCAACATTTCCAGCAAATGATTTTGCCCTACGTCACGCAACGCCCCCACCGCGTCATAAAATGCACCTCGCTCTTCCACGCCCATCGATTCCAAAAGACGGATTTCAATTTTTTCAATAGTATCTTTGTCCCACGAGGTTTCCAATAAATTATTGGAAAAACGAAAATGGATAATCGCTTGAATAATTTCTTTGGCAAGATAATGATCAATACGGTACAGCTGATCCTGGTCAAAATAACGAGCCAGAAGTTTTTCGAGTTTTTGCGCGCTTACTCCATCGGTACCAAAAGGTTTTTCAACAAGAACACGCGACCATTCGCCATTTTTACCCGGTTTATTCAGACCTTCAGCCGCCAAATTTTTAAATATAATTTCAAACTGTTCAGGCGGAACAGCCAAATAAAATAATTTATTACTATTCTCTCCCCAGCGTTCACTTATATTTTCAATCTTCGTTTTTAAATCCGCGTAAGACGATGTTTCGTCAAACCCTCCTCGCTGATACATAAAAAGATCAAGAAATTCTTGCTTTTGCGCTTCGGAAGAAAAAACTACATGGTATTTTTGAGAGGCTTCAAGAATATGACGGCGAAAATCTTCGTCGCTAAACGGACGACGCCCAAAACCAATAACTTCAAACTTGTTAGGAATTTTGCCGATTTGAAAAAGATGAAATAACGACGGAATAATTTTTTTTGCCATCAGGTCGCCAGTGGCGCCAAAAACCGTGATAATTGTAGGAATAACACTGGTTGAAGTTGATAACATATTTTATGGATTAAGAATTTTTTTAGTTACTTGTTTATAAAGTTCAACATTAGGCTGGTCAAAAGCATTAACGTTCATAAGATACCCGAGATACATTATTTCCATCATTTTAAACTGCAAAAATTCGCCTAAAGATCGCTCGGTCAAATCATCAAGAGCTACTTCCATAAATGGCAGGTTTTGTTTAGAATAAGCACTGCTTACACCGGATAAAATCGCTTGCATAATTTCATCAAACGGTTTATTCACAATGCCGGAAATAAGTCCGGGAAAAATTTGTTTCTCCGGAGTTTTTACACTACCAGATTTTACGCTTACAAACAACGTAAACTTATCTTTAGGACCGCCCACATAGAGTTGACCCATGGAATGTAAATCCGTTGAGCCGATAGAAACGTTTGGCGTAATGCCGGTAAAAACCGTTGCCCCATTTTTATCCTTTTCTTTTCCCAGACTTTCGGCCATGAGTTGACGATACCACTTTCCAAGCGACTCAAACGCTGGGTAAAAAAAGAAAGAATCGTTTATA
>CAZQNF010000090.1:0-4279 GCA_964594675.1 uncultured Gammaproteobacteria bacterium
CGGCAAAAAAAATCTGATCCGTGGGGACATGGTAAAAGAGGGCACAATTGTGATTGATGCTGGAGTAAGCTTTGAAGACGGACAAATGTCGGGCGACGTAAATATGGAAGAAGTTACTCCAAAGACAAGCTTTATCACACCTACCCCGGGCGGTGTGGGACCAATTACTGTGGCACGTCTCATGCTTAACACGGCTCTTTCCGCCCAGCAAAACAATATATAAATTTTTCAGAATATAAAAAGAAGCTTGTTTATTACAAGCTTCTTTTTTTTAAAAGTTAAAAATTATTCCATTGGTAAATCTGAAGGCATTTCATCCTCCACGGCATTTTCTGAATGATAACTATAATTTGGCTTAGGCGAATGCGGCATCCCTTTTTTGGTCGGCCAACCTTCGGGCATGTCAAACGGAAGTCCAGCTGGCGGTTCCGCACGTTTGGCACCAGCTTTTTGTAGAAGCGGAGTTTTTACGAATGGTAATGGAAAATGCCATAACGTTGCCAGTTCTTCAATATTTAAAATATAGGGATCTCCTCCAACTTTCAATTTACGTTTTTTAAAGGCATGGATAAAATGAGATTTAAGATGATTTTCTTTACGGTCTTTAAACATATAATGCGCTTCAGTAACCTCATGCGGTACCAGTGCGTTTCGGCCAATAATATGAAACTGGTTAATAGCGCCAATAAACCCGCTGATACAACGAGCCGGATTATACACCGACTTTTTAGCGGCATATAAAACTCTGAGTTTTGATTTGAATCCGATTTTTAAAATCTTCTCTTCCACCGCTTCCATAGTGTTGCGGGCACCTGGGGTTAAATCGCTAATCTTTTTCTCTAACTTGACGTCATGTCCACCTTGGTTCTTTTTACCATGACTATCAGCTTCTACCCCATTAAAAACATTACTAAAATCACCTAAGAGTGAACTTGATGCACCCATTAATTTTGATAGGCCTGACGACGAGTGACCATGCCCATCATCACCACTCAGAAGTTTTTTTACCAGCTTGATACCTTTTTCTTTCCAGTGATTATCGATTGGCTCTATAATAAGTTGTAGCCAAAAATTTTCACCATAACTGATACGACTAAAATTTTCTAAGATCGCCGCCATTGGATCACTAAATACGGCATCTTTGCTAATATTATATTCAAAACTGGGGTATGTACGAATCGGATACGCGTCATCTTCCTCTAAACCAAACTCGACCCCAAACATATCATACTCGCTATCCGGATAATGAGCCGGAATATTATCCACGTAGTCCTCTACCTCAGTAATTTCTGCCTCGGTATATTGCGCGTATATGGCTGCTTCAACCAAATCCCGAAAACCCTCTTCGGTACGAATGAGAAACTGAATATAACCGTCAATACTAACAATTTCAAAACTAAAACCTTTTTGTTTTTTTCCTTGCCAAAATTTTTCCCCAATATTTGGTTGGATTCTGGCCCCACTTAAATGCGCAAAAATTTGTTCAACGGCCTTGGGGGTTTGGATAAACATGGGTGGAATATCCACCGCTAGCAGTACCCATTTCCAGTGATGACTACTTTTAGCTCGCCTATAATCGAGCCATAAATGCGCGGCCATATACGCCAAAAATAAAGCTAAAAATGGCCAGCCAATAAGCGCAAAAAGCACTTTAATAAAAGTGAGTATAGGCAACGCAAAAATATTTTGCCAGAGCGACAAATCAATACTGAATCCAAATGGTGTACCGATTATCCAAGGATCCATACCTATTTATGAATTATATGATAGATCCCCCCATACACAATCAACACCCCAAACGCTGTCCACCACCAATGAAATGAAGCTGAAACATACCCGCTAAAATAAGCAAGCAAACAAATCATAGTTGCAAGCAAGGCAACCATATGGCGGATAATAGTATCATTCATAAGAAAAATTATGTGCTCTCATTATAGCATAAACACTATAAAAAAACATCTATTATTGAATAGAAAAACCTGATCAAACAATACTCGTATAAAAACTTTTTTAAACTCTCAACAAAAAATATCGCTCAAGAGCGATATTTTTAAAACTTTTCTTGTTACAAGAATCTTTCTTATTTTTTAGCGGAAAGTTTCTCAGCAATAACTAAAAGTGGGCTAGCAATAAATATGGAAGAATATGCACCACTCGCCATACCAATCAAAAGCGCAAGAGCAAAATAGCGGATAGTCGGACCGCCAAAAAAGTAAAGGGCGAAGAGTGGCAAGAGAACGGTTAAGGTCGTATTAATAGAGCGCATCAGGGTTTGGTTTAAACCATTATTCACCACCTCCGCAAAACTGCTACCGGTTTTACGCATAAGGTTTTCACGGATACGATCATACACCACAATCGTGTCATTGACAGAAAATCCGAGAACCGTAAGAAGAGCAACCACAAAAGCAAGATCAACTTCTACACCATAGAAATGCCCCAGAAGAGCAAATACTCCTAACACCAAACAAATATCATGAACCAAAGCTATAATGGCGAGCAAACCATACTTCCAACTTGCAACCGGCTTAGAAACCTTACGAAACGCATAGGCCAAAAAGAGAATGATACTGATATTTACCAACACAACGGCAAGGATTGCTTTTTGGCGCAATTGGCTACTCACCGACGGACCAATCGTTTCAAAGCGAATTTCTGTAAGAGTGTTATCTTTGGCACTAAAGCTTGTTTCAAAATCTTTGACGAGTTTTACGTGAGCATCTTGGCTCAAAAAAGCTGTACGAATAATAAAACCATTGTCCCCAGTTTTTTGCACTATTGAATCTTTCAGATTATTTTTTTCGAGCGTGGTTTGTAACGCCTCAATAGTCGGACGAGTTTTACTAAAGCCCACCTCAAGGAGCGACCCACCGGTAAAATCAATACCTGGCTTCAAACCCCAACCAATAACGCTCGCTAAACTTAAAACTACAACCAATACGCTGATCCCCAGCCAAATTTTCGAATACTTAATAAAAGGAATATTCATAAGACAATATTATTGCTGCGAACTACCGCCTAAGAACAAAAATTTACTCTTGCGATTTTTTAACAATCGAACTATTAACCGCATAATGGTACGAGTAATAATATAGGCAGTGAAGAGATTTATAAGCGTACCTAGAGCCAAAATCACCGCAAAACCCTTAATAAACCCGCTCCCAAACCACACCAGGAAAATACAACTAATAAGAGCGGTAATATGACTATCACGAATGGACGGCCAAGAACGCACAAATGATTCTTCAAGCGCTGGCTGCAAATCTTTGCCAGCCTGCAATTCTTCCTTAAGGCGTTCAAACACTAACACATTAGCATCAACGGCCATGCCGATTGAGAGAATAAACCCGGCAATACCTGAGAGCGTAAGCGTAACGCCCATGAGTTTAAAGGCAGCTAAACTTAATGCTGTATAGAGCAGCAAAGAAAATACTGATAAAAGTCCTGGGAAGCGGTAATACACTATCATAAAAATGATAACCGCAATCAACCCCAAAATACCAGCTTTAAAACTTTGTTCAAGGGAAGCAGCTCCCAAAGTTGCATCAACTTTTTCTTGACTGATAAGTTCAACTGGAACCGGTAGAGATCCGGCATTAAGGCGCTGAGCCATGAGACGAGCCTGCTCAAAACTAAAGCCACCGGAAATTACGGCTTGCCCGTTGGGAATTGGCTCAGACACATTGGGTGGATTACCGATAAGTTGATTATCGAGGAAAATAGCTAAAGGTTTGTTAACATTACGGGTGGTAATAGCTTCGAAGAGTTTTGATCCTTCGTCGTTAAACTGTAGACTTACCTGCACTTGTCCAGTACGAGGATCCTGCACCACTTCGGCTTTCTTAAGCTGATTGCCCGATAAACCGGTGAACTTCCACTCTTCAGATGGTGGCACAATATCGGTTTTTTGTTTGGTCTTAACGAAAATACGGGCCATTTGGTAATTAACACTGGCCTGCTCGCCTTTGCGGTAAATAATATGATAACCAAATTGCGTCTCTATCACACCGGAAATAGAATTATTCGCAAGAGCAAACAAGGCTTTCTCAAATTCCGGTACCATATCGCCTTTTTTCACTAAGCCCAGACTTCCCTCGCGCTCGACGGCTCCTGGCTCAGTAGAATATTTTTTTACCATTTCGCCAAAATTTTGGACAGTAATTTGTTTTTTAATCTCCTCGGCTTTGGCTTTGGCTTCTTCTTTAGAATATTGAGGGTTGTCGCAACCGGTGGCACCTTTATAGCAAACAAGTAAATGGGAAGCATTTACTTCAGTTTC
>CAZQNF010000091.1:0-4189 GCA_964594675.1 uncultured Gammaproteobacteria bacterium
ACCGGCCGAAAAGTTTCCTTGCGTCACGCGATTATTATCCTTACCACTTCGTTTGGTGCGGAAGATGCTAAAAAAGCTGATCTGGGTTTTGGCACGTCCATTCAAGATCGCGAACAAATTACCAAACAAATTCTCCCTAAATTGAAAGAACATTTTTCTACCGAAGTTATTAATCGTCTCGACCGAATTTGTATTTTTGAACCACTCCAGAGTGCTGACCTTACCAAAGTTGCCGCCCTTGAACTTGGTAAATTTAATGAACGTCTACAAAACTACCAAACCTCGCTAAAAACTGATGCTAGTACTTTAGAATGGCTTGTAAAACATACTCCAGAAAAACAACCTGGTGCCCGCGACATCCGCCGCGAAGTGCGCAAAGAAGTCGAGCAACTGCTGGCAGAAATAATTCTCCAGAAAAAATTAAAATCTGCTTACAATCTCCGTGTTGAAAAAGAAAAACTCGTGGTAAAATAATCTTAACCTATGGCTGAGGCCGCTCTGCAAACTCCTCCGACTGTTCCCAATTCTTCGCCCAGCGGCGAGGCTGTTCATGCGCGTCCAACGCCCGGAGCTCTAGAACAATTTCAAACTCCCCAAACTCCTCCTACCACCCCAGCTCAGCCTTATAATCCATACCCAGATGATGATGCCTACGATAGCAACCATGCCACCACTCCACCCAAAATTGGCGACGATAGCAATAATGCAAATGAAGAAGCTGCCTCAACCCCTCCGACTGTTAATAATACTCCAGCCCAAGCCATCCAAAACAACTCAGCCCCCCAACAACAAACCCAGACTGATCCACAAACCCGCGCTGAAATTGAACAACGACTAACTGAAATTGAACAAAATTTGCAATCTCTTAACCAACAATTTAATGCCAACCAAGAAGAAATAAATGCTCTACGCGAGCAGATTGAAAAAAGCCAATTCAAATTTTTTATTCCACTTCTATCTTTAGCAATTTTCTCAGATTTTCTTAATATTATCGAACTTTTTATTAGTTTTGGACTCCTTGCCCCGCTTACTAATGGAATAAGCTATATTATTTTACGCTTGGTACGACAACCGGAAAATGTTCAAAAATATTTTGATGAGTCAGCAACCGGAATGTTGGTAGTAGAAATTGTCCCTATCGTGAGCGCCATTCCTTATTTTAGCTGGAAAATAGTTAAAATTAAATACAAATCTGAACAAGATTTATCCGGCGCCAAAGATTTTTTAAAAAAGACTGAAAAAGAACGCGCCCAAATTACTCAAGCACAAAACCAACTTATTCAATACGGTAATCAACTCATTCAATATTTATAAACTATGAAGAGCTCAACCAAAAAAATTCTTCTTATCGTTCTTTTGCTGGCGGTCGCCGGTGGGATCGCTTTTGCGCTTTATTCCTTATTTTTAAAAACTCCGACTCAGTCCAATCTTACTGGCTCAAATACGAGCCAAAATACCAACAATGTTTTCCCCGGCTCGCAAGATCGTACCAATTCCTCAGGTTCTGTTACCACCAACACTAACAATACTTTACCAACTGCCAGCACTATTCCGGGAGCCTCGTCTGCCACCTACCAACCCGTGGCTGTTGAAAAAATTACTTCTGACTTAGCTAATTTTCCTTCCATGTCTCAAAGTAACAATACCCTGCGTTACCAAAACAGCTCGGACGGAAAATTTTACCGAGTTGACCAAAACGGCCAAGTAAAAGCCATGTCCGACCAAGTCTTTTATCGGGTCGATAAAGTCACCTGGGCCAACAACCAAGATAAAGCTGTTCTCGAATACCCGGACGGCTCTAAAACTGTTTACAATTTTACCACCAACAAACAAACTTCCCTTCCAAAGCATTGGGAAGATTTTTCTTTCTCCCCGACTGGAAATGAAATTGCCGCCAAAAGTATGGGACTTTCCCCCGAAAACCGCTGGCTCGTTACTGCTAAAGACGATGGCACCGGTACGCAGCTTATCGAACCTATGGGCGATTATGCCGACCAAGTCCAAATAAGCTGGTCGCCGAGCCGCCAAACCGTAGCTTTCTCCAAAACCGGACAAGCCCTAGGCTCAGATCGTCAGCAAGTTCTCATGATCGGTTTAAACGGTGAAAATTTTAAAGCTCTCACCGTAGAAGGACTCAATTTTCTACCAGAATGGTCTTCGACCGGTAAAAAAGTCCTGTACAGCATAGATAGTACTCGCAGTAATTTTAAACCCGAACTGTGGGTCGTTGACGCGTACGGTGACGACATCGGTAGCAACCGTCAATCCATAAAACTCAACACCTGGGCTGACAAATGTACTTTTGCCGATGATAACACCCTCTTTTGCGCCGTGCCTCGTGATTTACCACAGGGAGCTGGCATGGCTCGCGACCTCACCGACGGCAGCTACGACGACGTCTACAAAGTTGATCTAACCACTGGTCTTAAAACACCGATTTCGCTCGGCAGCGATAACTATACCGTGAAATCTTTATCCTACGACAAAACCAAAAACCAACTTCTTTTTACCGACAACAATCAAAGTGGAATTTTTCAAGTAAAACTTTAATATGTCTAACCATAAAAAACTCTATCTTTTTTTAACTGGACTCATTACCTGCGGCGGCATTTTTTTATGGTACCAAATTCATAAGGCTGGCAATATTAATATTTCTCAAGACACCAATCCCATTGTTGCCCCCTACCCCACCGACATTGTTCTCAGCAATGCCGAACCATCTTTGGGCACGCCTGGCGCCGATATTCAAATTATCGAGTTTAATGACGTTAGCTGTAAAGATTGTTTAGCGGTACATACGGAGATCCAAAATTTTATTCGTAATCATCCGGAAAATAATCTGCAACTGGTTTGGAAAGATGCTGTTAAACCAAGCTTTTTTACACCAAGCGATATTCCCCACGCCGCCGCGATTTGCGCCAATACTCAACATAAATTTTGGGATTTTTTGAACCACGCCATTGAAAAAAATAAAAAAGTCCCCGAAGACCCAAGCACTCTCCAAACTTTAGCCTCAGAAGTTGGCATAAATACCGATATTTGGAACAACTGTCTAATGAGCGAAACCACTAAAGAAAAAATTCTTAGTGACAAGATACTTGGAAATACTCTTAAACTCAGCGAACTACCAGCATTATTTATAAATAACAAACAAATTTTTTTGACCCCGGAAATAAATGTTACCGAACTACTTAGTTCGCTTACTACTCAATAAATATGCTTAATAAAAAATATTTTTTAATTATTCTGTTGACATTTGCGGTTTTAACAGGTCTTTTAAAAAGCAATACCAGTTTCGCATCCGGTGCTTGTTACTGCCAAGGTAAAATACGCACCTGCGTAAAGCCGGCTGAACAGGGTATAGTTGATGCTTTTTTAAACATGCCTATTCCAGAAATTACCGATCAAACTGATTGTGATAAAATTTTTACCACCCTAAGTTCTAGCGAACACGCCGCAGACTATAATAAATGCAAATTCAGTCCAAATTTGGATTGCAGTAATTTAATCTGTGATCAAAATAAATGTTCTAAAGTAGAACAAAGCTGTCAGAGTGACAGCGATTGTGTGTTTGGGCTTGGTTATGGTGTGAGCCAGTGCATAAATAATTTTTGTTACCTCGATAACTTGGCATTACAAGAATATAAAAAAAATGAACCCCTTGTTGGCAGCGCCACTAAATTTACTTTACAGACCCCAAAAACGGAAATCAACCTCCCTGGTTTAGCTTTTTCAAGTCCAACCTCCACTCTCGATTCAGAGGGTTTTATTCACCTTCCTTGGCTCGCAGAATACCTCTCTGTTCTCTATAAATTTGCTCTCATCGCTTCAAGCATTATTGCTGCTATCGTTATAATCATAGAAGGTTTTAAAGTCGTAGGCTCAGCTGGCAACGGTGAAATAAAATCTCATGCTTACGAAAGAATAATCCAAGTAATAATTGGTCTATGCATTGGTTGGGGTTCATACACTATTCTTTATAATATTAATCCTGATTTAGTTGGATTTAAAATTCTAAAAATTCAATACATTCAACCAGAACCTTTAACAGAAGAAGACGAAAATATCGATGAAAAAGATTATCCAGCTTCTCAACCAGCAAATATTGCTACGGTTACTAAACCATCTTGGAACAAAGACTCCTTTGACTGTAGTAAAAAAGATTCCTATACTCCAGCTGGTGTTACTC
>CAZQNF010000092.1:0-4162 GCA_964594675.1 uncultured Gammaproteobacteria bacterium
CATATAATTTATATAAAAATAGTAAATAGAAAGTTTTGTAACCTTATAATGATTGTGAAATCTTGTCAAGAAAAAAATATTTCTGCATAGAAATTTTAACTATTAAACATTTTCCTGGTTCCCTAAGCCATAAACGCTAAACAACTCTATTCATTACATATAAAATAAAAATAGCCCATCTGAAAAAGGCTTCACTAAATTCGTAAATCCATTAAACTTACCTAAAAACTATTCATTAACTTGTTCTTCGTTTTCTAAATAAACAAAATTTGCTAAATCTCTAATATCTCGCATAGATCCACCGCTATATCCAGGAACATATATTGTCATATCTTTGTGTTTTTTTACCGTTTGAGAAACCTCCACGTTAAGAATATAATTAAACCTAAAATTTGGATCATTTACTTTAATCAAAATTGTATCCGAATACCCAAATCTATCCCCGCTATAAATTTCTAATTCGTTATTTTCCATCATGCATGCCTGTCTATTAAAAAATAGACCCTCTTCTTTTTTGTGATCCAAACTTTTCATCGCTTCTATACCATTAAGAAGGATATACCCTCCTGGTTTTGTAACGCGTATTAGCTCATTAATAGTCCTTAATGGATCTTCCAAATAACGCAAACCATAAATACACTGGGAATAATTAAATGACTGACTAGCAAACGGTAAAGTAATATTGGCATCAAGCTGAACAAAATTTTCAGGCATTTCTTTTTTGGGTTTATGATAATCAGCGGAAACAATAACAACATCATTTCCTTGGATATCTCTTGAGAGATTACTCTCACCTGAACACAAATCTAAAATTTTAACCCTGTCCTTTTCGCTCAATTCTTTAATCTTTGCAATATATTTTTCCAAGCCACCACGCAAATCATCTGGAAAACCTTTTTCTGGTATCTTATTAAGATCAGTACCGGAAATTTTAAAACCACCTTTTTCTAATTCTTTTAAAATAAAATTCACATCCTTCACTCCTCGATCACGGGTAGTAGTGTCCTTAAAAAAATCATTCGACAAAACTTCTGACATAAAAGATAATTACCCACTACCCTGCAGCAGAGACCCTAGGGTAGTGGGTAATTTTTAAATATACTTAAATTTTACTTATTTTTTATTTCTTCTTCAAGTTGCAACCATTTTTTACGCAACTCTTTCACCAGGACATTTTTGTATTTCCCCGCTAATTCTTTTTTAAGAGCATACTCTTCGCTGGCGCGTTCCACGAGAGCTTCGTACATATCCCTAGTCGGACCCTCTAACTTAAGTAGGGAATTTTTAATCTCTGTATAGAGCGCATCGGTATGTTCAAGCATTTTCTGACGCATTTCTTTGCCTTCGCGGCTAAAATTGAGCCAGGTAATAAGTGAACCGACCGCTCCTCCAAGCAAACTACCAATAATCAAACCTTTCTTCATTTTACTCATAGAGTTAATGTCTTGGATGAATTAAAAGAGATTTGTATTATTTACACTCCACATCCGGCAGCACCCTGAGTAGTAGCAGCTGCAGCTGCGAGACCAAATCCAGCTTGGTAAGATTGATTACTTAGAGTTTGACCACATTCAGAAGGTGCTTTGTTGAAAGCATTACAAATCGCTTGTTTGATAGCTTCTGGAGTACGGTTAGCATCGGTTTGTACACCATTAATTACGAGAGTTGGTGAACCTTGCACACCATATTTATCGTTTAAATCTTGTTGAACGGGATAAATTGGAAATTGTCCAGACAACCAACTCGCTTGGTCATTATATTTAGCCGTAATTCCAAATTGCTGGTCAGTTTTAGCAATACAATTGGTAAGTTTTTTTTGGTCAACTTTAGCTGTCGTAAGACATTGTGAAAAATTCGCTTCAGCACCATTGTTAGCGCCAACTCCCACAAAACAATTTAAGTAAGCACTGTAAACTTTAGGTTGCTCAGATTGAATACAGTACTGACGAGTATTCTCATCCACTTCTTTTTTGCCATGCATGGCATATGATACGAATTTGATATCAATGTCAGCTTTATCTTTTAATAAATTCCAAGCTGGAAGATACGCTTTTTGCATTTGTAAACCGTATGGGCAGTATGACATAACAAAGAGTTCTACTTTTGGTTTATCGGTCTTTGGCACTACTTGAGCGGCTGGTTGTTGAGCAGCGGCTTGATTATTCGCAGCAGCCACTGGAGTATTATTATAATTTCCTGCCATAGCGCCAGATGAACAATTTAAACCACCTTTTAAAGCCAGTGAGCCAGTAATCACGAATCCAAGTGTACCCAAGGTAAGAAGTCCGCCAACCAATCCTAAAATAAGAGCACTTTTGGGATCAAGCATTTCAAAAAGAGATTTTTTTTCTGTCATAAGTAAAAAATAATTAATTAACTTTTGTAACATTATTATAGACTATAAATAATTTTTCAGCAATAGTCTGTAAAGAAGCATTAACACTTATTTCGATTATCCTTGGGTTAGACGCAAAAAATTTAGAATATTTTTTGCAAAATTTTTCTGTCGAAAAAGTTATAACTTTTGCCAATCTTAAAAACTTCTTTATATAAATAAAATTATACCACATAATTATAACACTAAAAAAATTGATGAGCTGAATCGGAGAGTGGTAACTTACAATAAATGGAATATCCGGAAACTGTTTTACGCTGTCAATAATCTCTGTGGCAGCTCCCAGAAGTGGAATGTGTAAATGCACTAAATCAAAACTCACCCATTGCTCAAAACCGTTTTCAATCGTTATATTTTCTTCAAAATCATACTTTACAGATGACGATGAAGAAATTTTTTTACGGGAGTTGGGAGATTGGTTAAAATTTGTTTTTTTTCCATATTCTAAAGTAAAGACCTCAATATCTACCCCTAACCTGTGCAGCTCTTGAACCCAACTTTCAGCCACTACTTTTGTCTCATCAAAATAATGAAATGCTGCTGGTATAATATGCAAAACCCTCATAATTTTTTTAACCCTAAATGAAGATTTGGTGAAGAAAGTCGGGATAAAATAATCGACTCTAAATATACAAATGAATTAACAAATTTTTTTGCAAGCCAAACTATTTTACTTTGTCTCTGTGAAGTAAAGTAGGCTTCGTTATTTATTTGTTCTATGCTCTTTTTTCCAGCTTGATCCATCAATAAAAAAGCAGCTATTCCTAAAATCTGGCCAAAAAAATGCTCACTATAGCGCCTGCGTGTTATGGAAAAATTATTTTTTGTAAATAATGCAAAAACTTCTCCCCGCGAAAAATACTGAATATGGCCAGCGTATTTTTGCGTCAAATCCCCTTTTATACCAAACTTTCTAAGCATGTGCCACAATGACAGACCATCCCCCTCACAAGGCACGAATACATATAGCAGTCCGCCTGGCTTTAGCACTCGATAAATTTCTTTTACAAACAAATCAGGACTTAGGACATGCTCCAACACATCAAAAATTAAAACCGCATCCAGACTCTTGTCCTCGTAGGGAAAATGATTATCTATACCCAATTTATATTCTACCCCATCATGGAAACTCCTTGCCTCAGCAATTGCCGCTTCACTAATGTCTGTGCCCAAACATACCAGTTCCGGGCGCAATATTTTAACAGCACGGATAAACTGCCCAGCTCCAGACCCGACTTCAAGCACTCTTCGCCCAGCAGTGAGCGGTTCAATTACTCTTAAGGCCTCCCGTAAACGAAAAGCGGTTGGACTACTTGGCGCGAGACTTGCTTCACCTTTGCCCCAGATAGATTGTTCATAATCAAAATTTGTCATAAAAAAGAGTGTTTAACCGCCTGATAAATATTTTCAATTTTTCTAGCATGTTCTGTCAGGCCATAATCTTCGAGAACTTTTTTTCGGGTAACGAGAGCTATTTCTTCACGATCCAAGTCGCTAAGATGCAAACATTTTTTGAGAGAATTTACCAAACTTTCTTCACTGTATGGATTAAATAAAAAACCGCTCTCCGGCGGGAATCGCCCGCGCAGCCCAGCAACATCACTCGCCACGACTGGCAACCCCACTGCCATAGCTTCGGCCACAACCAACGAAAAAGACTCAGCCGATGACACCACCGCCAGACAACTGGCCGCATTATAGTAAGCGGCTAAACGTCGCGGGTTGGAACAACTGCCCGTAAACATAATTCGCTTTTCAATACCAAGT
>CAZQNF010000093.1:0-4077 GCA_964594675.1 uncultured Gammaproteobacteria bacterium
ACGAACAAGAAGCAACCCGGTTGGTCGTTTCCGGCTTTATCGAACCGATTGTGAAAGCTTTGCCGGTTGAATACGCACTCGAACTCAATCGGTTGATTGAGATGGAAATGGAAGGGTCGGTGGGGTAAAATCAAAATATCAACGCTATTTCGGTAAAATTGCTGAGACGACTTTAATATACGCCGTTCGTCCATCGGAAACTACCCTTATTTTAAAATGAGGCGGTTTTATATCCTCCTGCATTCTTACTACCTCAAATTCAGCTGGAAAATTACCATCAGGATCAATAAATACCGATATGGCCGGATTAAACAAAGTCGACTTAGGTAAATGAACGTTTATAGAATCTGCCGCCAGGCCCCACAAATCTTGCGCCACAAAATTCACCAACTGCCTTCTACTCATTATTTCTGAAAAAATTGGATCGGGCTTCGGACAATACGAACCTTCTTCTCCCTCCGGGAGTATTCCCGATCTCATTCCACGCTGGTAGAGAGTGACATCAACCACAATCCCTTCGGGCGGTGTAGCACCCCTCACAAATACAGCTTTTATTTCTCCCTCCTCCTTAGCACGATCCAAGATCCAACTAACCGGTGCAGCATCTCTGGTTCGATGATATTGCAAAAAATAGTTGCGATCTTCATTAGACTGAAACTCCACCAAGGGACAATGTTCCGGATTAAATCCCGGCAAATTTCTGACAGTCTCATAAAACTTTAGCACGTCCGGTAAACCATTATGCAACTCACCGGTTATTTGATTGGGAAAATTGACCAGGATTTTACCTTGATCTACCACCACATAGTTATGAAAAGTCGCTGCCTTGGCAATAGCTGTGGTAAAAATATGATAGCGATTAGGGACAGCTGAATCGGCCACAATACTCCTATTGAATCCAGGAATTTTTTCCCAATACGAGTAACTGATCTCCTGAAAAAAATCAGATGGGTTGAGATTGAGCAATTGGCAATATTCCTGAATTTTCGGTAGCGATAACTGTACCAAACTAGCTTCAAAAGCAAACTGATCCTTTTTACTTCCGACCAATAAATGTTCCAGCTCAGGATAAGCTCCCTTAGATTCCTTAGCCGTTTGCAGGCGACCAGAATCTATAGTATAACTGCGCAACAAACCAGCCACTCCACCATATTCTAAAGGATGTTCACTTCGAACAATAATTTGTTTCCCTTCTTCTACCGCGACCATGGCTTCCACCAGAGAATCAAAGCGTCTTGGTACCAAAATACCCTGACGTTCTACCATGTTGGCTATCTCTCTTTTTGGCTGCCAGGGAGGATTTTTGAGAAAACGATCCTTGTTATCCCCCCACCCCAATTCCACCGAGTGTAAAATTTCTCCCATACGAGTAAAAGACAGTTACTTTAAGGATTTTTCCGATTAAAATTGCCTTCAACACTAAACTAGTGTAGTCTTTATGTCAAGACAATTTCTTCTCAAAAAAACTGTGGACATAGCAAAAATCAAAGCTCAATTCCCCATTTTCCAAAACCATCCTACCCTGGTTTATCTTGACAATGCTTCAACGACCCAAACTCCCCAAATTGTGATTGACTTGATAAATGACTACTACACCCATTACCGCAGCAATATCCATCGCGGCGTTTATACTCTCAGCGAACAAGCGACTACTGCTTACGAAGTGTCACGTAGCCAAGTCGCGCAGTTTATAAACGCATCCCCCAAAGAAATTATTTTTACCTCCGGCACCACGGCGGCGCTTAACCAACTTGCCTCTACCCTACCCCTTTCCAAGGGCGACAATATCGTACTCACCCGTTTCGAACATCATGCCAACCTTATTCCCTGGCAGGTTGCGGCCAAACACGCTGGTGCCGAAATCCGTTTTATTGAACTTACCAAAAATTATGAAATTGACCTGGAAAATGCGCAAAAAATAATTGATAAAAATACCAAAATTGTCAGCTTTAGTCTCGTTTCTAATGTTCTCGGGACACATGCTCCAGCCGCAGAAATTATCGCACTCGCCAAAAAATATAACGCCATTACCATTATAGACGCCGCCCAAGGAGTAGCGCACGAGCCAATCGACGTGCAAAAACTTGATTGTGATTTCCTCATTTTTTCCAGCCACAAAATGTATGGGCCGACCGGTGTTGGAATTCTCTACGGCAAACCAGAGCGTCTTCACAAGTTACCACCATTTCTCTTTGGCGGCGACATGATAGAAGCAGTTTCGTATACCGAGGCGAGCTACGCCGAACCACCCAACAAATTTGAAGCGGGTACACCCAACATCGCCGGCGTGATTGGTCTCGGGGCAGCCGTAGATTTTATACAAAATATTGGCTGGCGAAATATTACCGCTCACGAGCAGAGTTTAAGCGAGTATGCCTTAAATGCATTACAGAATTCTGGTGCACAAATTATCGGCTCACCTGCTCAGCCGTGCAGCGTTATTTCCTTTACTCTACCCAACATCCACCCGCACGACATCGCGGAAATTTTAAATCGTTACCACATCTGTATCCGCGCCGGCCACCACTGTGCCATGCCCCTCATGAAATATCTTGGTTTGCCCGGCACAGCCAGAATTTCTTTAGGGATATATAATACGAAAGAAGATATTGACGAGCTGGTAAAAGGTTTAACAGAAGTGAAAAAAATATTTAAATAATATGGACGAAATGTATCACGAACTTATCATCGAACTCTCCAAACACCCACTCAATAAAAAAGTATTGACTGATTTTAATGTTTCCTATAAATCTTTTAATCCGCTCTGCGGCGATGAGGTGGAAATTTTTGTCCGTTATGATAAAAACGCAAAAGTAGTGGAGATTGGCTGGCAAGGCCAAGGCTGCGCTTTGTCTCAAGCTGGTGCGTCATTCGTTACCGAACAAGCCAAAGGTAAAACTACAGAGGAAATAAAGAGCATCACCTCAGAATTTTTGACTGGTGAGCTTGGGCTTACCAAGCTCAACCCTACCCGTTTACGCTGTTTGCTCATTGGACTTAAAGCTTTACAAGCTCTCTAGATATGGAAATTTTTATTCCAGGAACCGGTTTATACACCATCAAAACATTGGTTTTAGATTTAAATGGCACACTTTGCATAAAAGGAAAAATCGTTTCAGGAGTCAAAAGCCGCATCCGAACTCTTCAGAAAAAAGGTTTGCAGATTGTTCTTTTTTCAGGTGATACGCGGGGCAATGCGCAAAAAATTTCCCAAGATTTAAAGATCGATTTTACCAAGGCGGCAACTGCACAAGAAAAACTCTTAGAAATAAAAAAACTTCATCCAAAAACCTGTGCTACTATTGGCAATGGACGTATCGATTTACTCCAAATGAAAGCTGCCCGATTAAGCATCATAACCCTCCAAGCCGAAGGTGTTCACACCAAAACCCTGCAAGCCGCAGATATACTCGTTTCTTCCATTAACGATGCGCTCGATCTATTTATTGATGAGCGTAGTCTTATTGCCACTTTACGCAGGTAAAAATTTTATTTTTAATGTTCAATTTTAAAGAAAATTTGTCTCTTATTTTAACATTCTATGTCTGCTATCCTTTTTCACCAAAAAGTAATTATTTTTAACTCGGAACAAAAAATTCTTGCCTTAAAAGCCAGTTATAAAGGGTTGCGTTGGGATCTGCCCGGTGGCCAAGTAGAAATTCCCGAACTACACGAAGCAGCCCTCAAGCGTGAAGTACAGGAAGAATGCGGTATTACCATCACCAACATTAAACCCTTACAGGTAACAACAGGTTACAACCAAGAGACGGATGAATATTTTATGTTCATTGGTTTTTCCGGCGTGGCCACGAGTGAAAAAATAACACTTAGCTCCGAACACACCGAGTACCGTTGGGTCACCAAAGAGGAATTCCTACACCTCGACGCTACGCCGTATCTGCTGGATTTTATAAGACAAGCTTGTTAGTATACGTCATCACCCATGACAAACTTTTAAAAACATATGTCGCTTATAATTTCCAACCTCCACATCTCTGTTGACATAAAACCTATTGTTAAAGGTCTTAATCTCACTATCAACCCAGGGGAAACCCACGCTATCATGGGCCCAAATGG
>CAZQNF010000094.1:0-4028 GCA_964594675.1 uncultured Gammaproteobacteria bacterium
GAACAGACCAACCTTACCACCTTTTAAGAAAGGACAAATAAGATCGATAACTTTGATACCAGTTTCGAGAATTTCAGATTTGGTGGATTGTTTTACGAAACTTGGCGCTTTGCGGTGAATGGGGTATTTTTTCTTAGCTGAAACTTTGCCTTTGTTATCAATCTCGTTACCAACCACGTCGAACATACGGCCGAGTGTTTCGGTTCCAACCGGAACCTGAATTGGCGCGCCAGTATCAACAACTTCCTGTCCTCGCTCCAAGCCATCGGTGGTACTCATACTCATAGCACGCACGACATTGCCACCCATGTGTTTTTGGACCTCAAGGATAAGGACGCCTTTTTCAGTTTTTACCTCAAGCGCATTGTAAAGATCTGGCAATTGATCCGCAAAATGCACATCTACAACCACGCCGATAATTTGTTTGATAGTACCTTTATTCATACAAGAATTTAATTAGTTTATTGGTTTAAAAGTTTATTAGCATGCTTTTATTCAAGTGCTGCCGCACCGCCCACGATTTCGGAAATTTCTTTGGTGATATTGGCTTGGCGGGCATTGTTAAAGGTGGTATTGAGATCTTTGATCATATCTTTGGCAGCGTCGGTCGCGTTGCGCATGGCCATCATGCGGGCGCTATGTTCGGAAGCATCGGATTCAAGAATAGCCTGGTAGAGCTGGACTTCGATAATCCGCGGCAAAAGTTTCTCGAGGACTTGGGCTGCCCCAGGCTCAAAGAGAAAGCGGGTCTTTACCTTCTTTTCCGGTTTAACTTCTAACACTTGGGCTGGCTCAATAAGAACTTCTTCTTTGGTACTGATCGGTAAAATTTGTTTTACGACCGGCAATTGTTTAATGGCGGAAAAATATTGAGTGTAGGCCACGGTTAACGCATCGTATTTACCGTTTATAAAATCTTCACTCAAAATTTTTGATAATGGCAAAACTTTTTCGATACTGGGCATGAGATCGGCTTTATCAAATTCTAGAGCAATAGTGTGGCCAAAATTTTGGTAAATTTTACGTCCACGCTTACCCATTACTATCACATCAACTTGGGCATGTTTAAAATCTTCGATATTTTTAATCTGTTTATGCGCTTCGGTCAAAAGCTTAGAACTAAATCCACCCGCCAAGCCGCGATTACTGGTAATAATGAGAAGTGCGACTTTTTTGATATCGCGTTTCATAAGGAGCGGATGGCGTTTGGCGGAAGTTTTTTTGATGATATCCAAAACCATCTCCCAAGCGCTGCTCGAATAATTACGACTTTGGGTCGCACTCGCCACCGCGCGGCGCATTTTGACGGCGCTGATCATTTCCATGGCTTTGGTAATTTTTTTGGTATTACCAATAGATTTGATGCGACGTTTGATGGTTTTAGTGGAAATAGCCATATAAACTAAGAGTTAATATTTCTTGCTTGTTGAACCAATCCTTGAAGATCGATCAACGTACAGTCATGATTTCCTGCCACATAATACTTACCCCCATATACCTCAGCATCAAAACCACCGTTCGTTTGAGAAGGCATGGTTGCCAGTATCGTTATACGATCAGCTGGAAGTGTTATTTTTAATATTTTTCGGCCAGGAGGTATTTTTTTAATTTGGGCACTATGACTAGGAGCTAATTCATCGGGAAATACTGAAATTTCTTTAACTTGACCCCCTTGAGAGCGGACAAAATTTTCTATTCTTGTTCGCATGTCTTCTTGCGGCGGCAATTCATTTTTTTTGGTTTCTGACATACAATAAAAATTAATCGTTAATTTTAAACTCTTCCAGGCAAACTATGCACAGCCGTATAGCCCTGCTCCGCTTCACGCCTCTCTGTTGCTATTTTAAGCTCATTTTTCCAACGTTCGCCGCTCGCAGTATCCAAGTCTTGAAATTGTGTTTGGACCTTTCTCAATCTGGCTAATAAATCCCCAGACTCCTGAGTCATTTGATTCGCCATTAAATCTTCAGCCAAAGCAACAAATTTTCTTACATAAAAAGTACGCTGCGTAAGACTGAAACCTTCAAAAGAACTGGGAATTTGGGCTACCGCTTCCTCCAACCCAGTGATGCTTGCTCTAATTTCATTAAGATCTCGCGCCATATAACAAATTTTTTTGAGATGTAAATTCAATTTTAGTTGCTTTGCCACACAGATTCTTTGGCGTTACCGGCTCTTTACCTCGAAAAACGCTACGATCTATCCAATTTTCTCTTTGTTCTCTATTTGGAAAAAGACTACGAAAAAAATTATAAACACCATGCAGATAATTCCAAGCCTGTACGGAAACCTTTGCTTCCGGGTCTGTTTCTAACTCACGATCCTCAAACGCCATAATCATGCCTCTTACTTTGTCAAAAATATCCTCAGCCACCCTTAAATTTGTCTCAGTCAATGTTCCATCGTCTTGAATTTTTGTCAAAAATGGGATTAGCTTTGTGCTCAGTTCACCTATTTCTTTATATAATTGATGTTCCGTAATAATTTTCTCACCGTCTTTCATACCTTAAACCTATTTTTTGAATTCAGCAACGGCTTCTTTCAACTCTTTTTCAATACTCTCATCCCAACCTCCAGCACTGATTTTTTGCAAAAGGGCTTGTTTGTTTTGGACGAAGAATTGGTGGAATTTTTCTTCCCAGGCACGAACTTCTTTTACGGGCACCTCCTGCAAAAAGCCATTATTTGCCGCATAGAAAATCGCTACCTGGTTGGCGAGAGGCAAAGGTTGAAATTGCGGCTGTTTCATAATTTCGGTGAGGCGCTGACCCAGATCAATCTGTTTTTTAGTATCAGCATCAAGATCGCTGGCAAATTGAGCAAAAGCTTCCATTTCGCGAAATTGGGCCATGTTAAGCTTCATTTTGCCGGCAACTTTTTTCATGGGTTTGGTTTGAGCAGCAGAACCAACACGAGAAACTGAAATACCAATGTTTAAAGCTGGGCGAATACCGCGGAAGAACAAATCACTTTCAAGGAAAATCTGACCATCGGTAATTGAGATAACATTGGTAGGAATATAAGCCGAAACATCACCAGCTTGGGTTTCGATAATTGGGAGAGCAGTGATTGAACCACCACCAGCCTCTTTGTTGCGACGGCAAGCACGCTCAAGCAGACGAGAGTGCAAATAAAACACATCTCCAGGGTAAGCTTCACGACCTGGCGGACGGCGCAAAAGAAGAGAAATTTCGCGATATGCCCAAGCTTGCTTTGATAGATCGTCATAAACCACCAAAACATCTTTACCTTTGTCCATAAAATACTCGGCAATTGCGACACCCGCGTATGGAGCGATATAAAGAAGTGAAGCGGAATCTGAAGCACTAGCATTAACCACAACCGTGTAATCCATAGCACCAGTTTCTTTGAGTTTGGCCACTATACGAGCGACTTTAGACTCCTTTTGACCAACGGCTACGTAAATACAGATCATGTCCTGACCTTTTTGGTTAATGATGGTATCGATTGCAACGGCCGTTTTACCAGTCTGGCGGTCACCAATAATGAGCTGGCGTTGGCCACGACCAACAGGAATAAGCGCGTCGATAGCTTTAATACCAGTTTGGACCGGCTGAGTAACTGGCTCGCGAGTCATAACGCCGGGGGCAATACGCTCAATAGGATAAAAAATCTTCGATTTTAAGGCGGCTCCACCATCTACCGGCTGACCCAGCGGATTTACCACTCGACCAATTACATCGTCGCCGACTGGAATCGACAAAATGCGACCAGTTCGTTTTACTGTATCACCTTCTTTAATATGTCGATATTCACCAAGAATAATAACACCAACAGTTTCTTCTTCCAGGTTAAGAGCTACGCCGTACGTTCCACCCGGAAATTCAAGCATTTCACTGGCCTGACATTTAGTAAGGCCATTAACACGAGCGATGCCGTCGCCTACTTCGAGCACGGTGCCAACTTCTTCCACTTCAACATGTTTTTCAAATTCGGCAATATTTTTTTTAAGTTCTTCCACGATAGAGTTGATTTGCATACTATTGTAAGGTTTTAGATTTTAGGTT
>CAZQNF010000095.1:0-3995 GCA_964594675.1 uncultured Gammaproteobacteria bacterium
CAGTCGGGCAGCACGGGCATAACCAACCTTAAGACGTCGTTGTAAAAGAGAAGCGCTGGCCTTTCCGCTTTCGATAACGACCTGCTTAGCTTCTTCAAACATGCTATCCTGGTCGCCGGTTCCTGAGAACGTAGTGGCGGCACTGCCACCTAAGTTGCTTTGCTTGGAGACAATCGAATCATCATACACGGGTGGTTCATCGCCGCGTAAATAATCCACCACTTGTTTCATTTCTTCCTCAGACACATACGCGCCTTGTACACGTTTTGGTTTCGACAGATCGGCGGTGAGGAGGAGTGAATCGCCGCGGCCTAGTAATTTTTCGGCACCTTGGGCATCAAGAATGGTGCGTGAATCGGTGAGGGACGCCACCGAGAAAGCGAGGCGGCCCGGAATGTTGGCTTTCATGAGACCGGTAATAACTTCGACGCTTGGCCGTTGTGTCGCAACGATAAGATGGATGCCAACGGCGCGCGCCATTTGGGCGATACGGATAATACCGCTTTCCACTTCTTGCCCGGAGGTAGCCATGAGGTCAGCCAGCTCATCGATAACGAATACAATATACGGCAAAGGTTCAGTGGCTTGTTTGTTGTAAGAAATAATATCGCGACTGCCGACTTTGGAGAGCATATCAAAGCGTCGTTCCATTTCGCCGATAGTCCATTTGAGGGCGTTGACGGTTTTGAGTGAATCCGTAATAACCGGTGTTAAGAGGTGGGGGATACCATTATATAAAGTAAGCTCCACGCGTTTTGGGTCCACTAAAATAAGACGAAGGGTCGCTGGGGTATTTTCGTACAGTAAACTTAAAATAATAGTGTTAATACCAACAGTTTTACCAGAACCAGTGGAACCGGCAATAAGAAGATGTGGCATTTTTGGTAAGTCTGCCAGCCAAACTTTGCCAGATACGTCTTTCCCGAGCGCGATAAACATATTATGTTCTCGCTTTTTAAATTCTTCGCTCTCCAATAGTTCACGCAAACTGACCATAGCGACACGCTGGTTGGGTACTTCGATACCAATCAGCGACTGGCCGGGAATCGGCGCCTCAATACGAATCGGGTGGGCGGCAAGCGCAAGCGCCAAGTCGTTTGAAAGTGCCATAATGCGCGCGACTTTGATACCTTTGGCAGGCTTCAGAGAGTATTGGGTAACGGTCGGACCAACGCGAATCTCGCCCATTTCCACTTCAATGCCAAAGTTTTGAAATGTTTCGGCGATAATTTGCGCACCAGCTTTAATGTCGCCGGAAGTGGGTTTACTTTTGGATGCTACTAACAGTTCAGTTGGCGGCAAGGCTTTGTAGACTTTGGGAGAGATAATGCCAAACGGTGAAGTAGGCGAAAGTTGGTTTTCGCCTTCGTTAATGGCGGATGTGTCTTCAGTTGGTTTTTCGGGAGTAGTGGGTTTTATTGGGCGTTTAAAAATAGGTTTAGGTGGAATGTTTTCTTCTTCCTCTTCGTCCTCAGTGTCTTCAGGCAGTTCTTTTGTTGGTTTAGAAAAGATGCTCGGAGTGCTGGCGGCAATAGGCGGTGCTGGTTTGAAAAAATCTTGTTTAAGTTGACTAAGATGCTCCAGTATTTGGGTTATAAAAAGTCCAATTTGGTTGAGTGTTATATTGAAAAGGATAATGAGCGCGATAAGAAGTAATCCTACCAAGATAATGCTTCCACCCAAATATCCCACATACATTTTTAAGGGCCAGCTAAAAATAACGCCAATGAGGCCGCCACCAATCCCGAGGCTGGTCATTTGCTCCGGTGTGTAGGATAGATGGATAAGACCGTTAAAGCTGAGGAAAAATAAAATGAGACCAACCACTTCGCGCGCCGAGCGGCTTTGCTCGCGATGGGTGGCGACGAGAAGTGCCGTGATGGCAATAGCGATAGGGAAAACATAACGGACCTGGCCAAACAGGATGGCGAGGAGAGCGTCCAAAAATTCCCCTACTACACCAGCCTTACTAAAAAAGCTTAGGAGGCATAGCCCGGCAAAAATAAAAAGAAGTATGGTAAGAGCGCCTCGACTGATTTCGGGGTTTAGATTAATTCGCGAAATAAGATTGGCAGAGGATTGTTTGCGTCGGGCCATAAAGTAGAGAGTATTATAGCACAAATAAGAAAGATATTTTATTCATTATTTTCGGCAGAGGTTGTAAGTATGTTGAAATGAAGTGTAATAATTATGACAAAGCGTTCGTTTAGGGGTAAAGATGTTGGTTTTAAGGGGGTGCATGCATTGACAAAATTAAAATACCATGCTAGGCGCTGGTCTATTTTTATCTGTCAAAATACATTGACATAATAAAATAAACACAAACCACTGTTCTTTAAAACATAAAAAATATTCCCCGCAGTTATTACAGCTTACTTTGTTTTTGTTGAAACAAACTGTGATAACCGCGGGGAACCGTCAAAGAGCTGGGGGATCTACCCTCACGCTCATGGACGGACCGACCCGCACAGTGCCCACCACCACACAGTGGTTGGGCAAGGAGGTGTCCGATGGGCACGAAGAAGAAGGGGGGAGGGCTGCTCATGGCAGCCCTTCTCGTCGTCGGCGCAGGAGGGTGCGGTGGTGCCGCGGTGGTGCCGCCGCAGAACGCAGAAACCTTCAAGGGTTACTGCAGGGGGGAGTTCCCCTGCCTGGCCATGTTCGTCTTTCTCGGCTCTAACAAGAGCCTCCCGGCGCCCGTGGAGGGGGGGGTGATGAGCCTCTCCCCAATCGGGAACAGTCAGCCCGAATGCGTTCGGGCAGAGATCTTGAAGACGGAGACCCTCCCGGCGGCGGTGACGTACTCGTTCACACAGGCGGCGAACGGGTGCAGCAGTGGGGTAGGGTACGACATCGGCTTTTCTGTCCGGACCCCGTTCGACGGTCGAAAGGCCAAGGGTTCGACCAAGTTTCTGTGGTCCGACCTCGCCGCCGAAGGCGGGGGTGTTTATCTGTACCGCGAGGTTAGCCTCGCACCTTGATAGCCTGATCACCTTTCACTGTCCCTGACATTCGTCGGGACGCAGAGGTGAAAAGCTAACCGGTTCTTTTCTTAAGGAGTTCTGCCTCCCAATCCGGCTGAGTGAACTATATCCTCGGCCGTGCAAAAAACCACTCTAAATTTTAGAGTGGTTTTTTATGAAAAATTTTATTGGCATAAGGTAGTTAGCAGTAGCTTGAGCTGCCGGTTCTGGGTGTCTGTGAATACCCTGCGCTTATGACGGTTTTTTGTTTAGTAAAGGAAAGGTGATAAGTAAAAACAACTTCTTTGTAGAAGTTGTTTTTTAAAAATTATTTTGGATAGAAAAAAATTAGGTGTAAAATGAAGTTAGTTTTTTATTCATTAGTAATTCATAAAATACATATGGAGCAGCAAAAAGCAAATGCTATTTTTATTGCGGGAGCCGTAACGCTGGGAGTTCTCATAATCTTGGGTTCCAGTTTTTGGTTCCAGAGTACTACACAAACGCAATTAAAAAATTTGGCCGCTCTTCAGGAGCAAAATTTTAATAGTCTAGCGTCCCGATGGGAAAATGTGGAGAATGTAGCTAAAAATGCTGGTTCTAGTAAGTTGGATGCAGTTGTTCCGTCAACCCATTCCGTAGATAATAATTCAAATGAGGTGATAGTGTATAGTAATAACAAATATGCTTTTGCCTTAACAACTTCTGAAGATTGCGCCAAGCAATTTGTGGTTAATGAAATGACGGTTGAAAAAGAAAGTGATAAGTTGTTAAGTCTCTCCGTATATGTTCCCATGTCAAAACAATGGCCAAAAGATCAATCTTGGTACGGTTATTCGGTTTACTATAAATCCGCTTATGTTAATTCGGTAGCTCAGTCTGAGTATGATCGCTCCAAAATTGACCTTGTATTAAATGATAATTCTAACGAGAACCCAATTTTAGTTCGGTACGAACCACAGGACGGGCCGGATGATGTGCGTTGTTTGCTTATTCCTGTAAAGAAATAATATATAAAAAATAAAAACAAGC
>CAZQNF010000096.1:0-3988 GCA_964594675.1 uncultured Gammaproteobacteria bacterium
GGAAAACCAAAAGCGAAAGCAGCTCCCAGCGCTAATTGGGTATGGATATACGGGATATCTGTTTCAGAATTATGGCTATACCACAACCACAGTCCCAATAACACACCCAGCAAAGAACTTATTATTGCCAAATAAAACCGTGTCCATGTTGCTGTAAAAATCTGTTTAGAATTTTGCCAGTCAATTTTTTGCATAATCTTTAGGAGCGATCATGTAACTCATGCTTTACAATAGACCGCCAAACCAGCCACAGTATTCCTCCCGCGACTAATACGAGCGGAATATACACAACTATCCAAATAAGCCCATTTACAAACCCCTTCCCTACCAAAATTAAACTGCGCAAAGCATCCTTAAATACAGCAGAGGGTTTCCAACTATCAGTATCTTTTTCAATAACCGGCAAACTTCTTGGATCGGTAGACAAATTTACCGTAAGTGTAGAAAGATCAGAATTTTGTTGCATGTATTTTTGTCGTCCGGCCAGCACTTCTATCTCTGAGCGCACTCGTGTTAATTCGGTTTGCACTGCCAAAATATCACTAATCGCCGCCGCCTTCTTCATAATTGTCAGAAGCTGAGTTTCCGTTGCCTGTAAATTTTTGAGTCGCGCGCTCACATCAATAAATTCTTCCGTTATATCCGTTCCATTCGAACTATCGCTCTGTAATTCACCTAATTTTTTTATGGCATTTCTGGCTTCATCAAATTTTGCGGCCGGTACCCTTACCGTTATTACCCCCATCGGAGCTTGATTATACTGATAACTATTACTTTCTACCACCAACCCACCCTGAGACACCGAAAATTCACCAATATTTTTGAGAGCTCCATTGACATCTTTCACCACCAAAGAAATTTGACCAGTTTTTACGACCATTCTCTGGTCCGGAATAGCTGAATCGGTAACCACTGCTTCACGTCCAACTTTTTGATCAGATTCGTAAGTAGCCGGACTATTATACACAACACCTTTTTCCTCTACCGATGAATCGGCAGACAATCCTCGCGAGGCAAAAGACGGAGCCACTGCCGATCCGGACACCTCATTTTCAGATTTTTGCACTACCAAAGTAACAATAGCGATCACGATAATAATTCCGCTCACGCTTACCAATAAAATTCTTTTTAACATAAAATTTTTTAATAAAAAACCCGGACACCCTACCAAAACTGGCCAAGCTCCGGGTTAAGAAAAATTAATTTTTACGCGCCAATATTTTTGTCAATAAATTCTTTCATTTTTTCTTTTTGCGTTCCACCTACCAAAGTATCTACTACCTGACCATTTTTAAAAATAAGAAAAGTCGGAATACTCAGTACGCCGTATTGTCCGGATACATTCGGATTTTCATCAACGTTGCATTTACCGATTTTAATATTTTTGCTATCGTATTCATGCGCCATTGCTTCAACAATCGGTCCCATCAGCTGGCAAGGCCCGCACCATGGTGCCCAAAAATCCACCAACACTGGTACACTCGATTTTAGTACTTCATCGTTAAAATTAGCATCAGTTAAAATAATTTCCATAAGTTTTATACCTAAAATAAATAAATTTTTATTTTTTTATAATCACCGACAAGTCTAGCAAAAAACATATCTTCGGTTTCCCTTTCCGAAAAAGACCAACTTCATTATTTTAATTTAAAACCAATTTTTTTACTTTCTTTTCTTCTTTATACGCCTCCAGAATATCTCCCACTTCAATTTTTATTTTACCTTCAAAATGCACCCCGCACTCGCTGCCACCCGGTACTTCATTTACCGCTTGTTTACCGCTCTGGAGCTGCGACAATTTCCCGAGCCCAATGGTATCTTTGCCACGGCGAACACGTACTTTACAGTCTTTTTGGAGTTTACCACTTTCTACCCGACCACCCACAATCATACTTGAGCGATCCGTGCGGAAAATAGCCAAAATTTTCATAATACCCAGTTCGGTAGTAACCAGCTCAGGGTTCAGTATTTTCTCAAGCTCGTCGCGAACACGGTTTAAAAGATCGTAAATAACCTTAAACTGTTCAAACCGCACACCGCTTTTTTGAATCATTTCATGAGCGATTGGCGTAGTAATAACATTAAATCCAAATATAATAGCATTCGTAGTTTCGGCGAGCGTCACATCATCGGCCATAATATTACCAAGACCCTTGCGCACCACTTTTACAGTCGCGTCATCACTTTGAATACGCTCCAGCGAACCAATCACGGCTTCAAGTGATCCCAACGTATCCGCCTTTACCAAGACATTCAACACTTGTTTGTTGGCTTCATCTTCGGCAGACACGGTTGGTGAAAGAACCTTTTGTTCCGCCCCAGTCTGCTCGGTGCGTTTGGTTTTCAGGTTTACCATCTTAGACGTACTTTCTTGCGATAAATCAAGAATATCTCCCACTTGCGGCGCAATCTTAAAGCCAAGGATTCGCACTGGTGTGCTTGGTCCGGCTTCAGGAATGGTTTCACCACGGTAGTTTTTAAGAGCACGAACTTTGCCATAAATCTCGCCGTTTACCACGAGCGGGTCGCCGGTTCGGAGCGTTCCGGTTTGGACGAGAATAGTTACGACTGCGCCTTCACCTTTATCAACACGTGCTTCAATAACTGTTCCAGCCGCCGATCGTTTCGCATCCGCGATAATCGTTTCTGCATTTACATCGGCCAAGATCAAAACATTATCAAGTAATTTGTCAATATTAATATTATCTTTCGCTGAAATTCCGACCACCGGCGTTTCGCCACCCCATTCTTCCGGAATAATATTGTAGTTACCCAGCTCGCCTTTTACACGCTCAATATCTGCTGCGGGTTTGTCAATTTTATTAATCGCGACCACGAGCGGTAATTTAGCCGCTTTGATAATATTTATAGCTTCAACAGTCTGCGGTTTAACCCCATCATCGGCCGCTACTACTAAAATGGCCATATCGGCCACTTTGGCACCACGACTGCGCATTACGGTAAAAGCTTCGTGACCTGGTGTATCAATAAACGTAATCGGTGATATTTTTTTGGTTTTGGGATTTTTCCACTGTACTTGGTAGGCACCGATATGCTGGGTAATACCACCAGCTTCGCCTCCCATTACGTTAGTGCTACGAATAGTATCAAGGAGTTTGGTTTTACCGTGGTCAACATGGCCCATCACCACAATTACCGGCGCACGCTCGGTGCCACCTTTTTCCTGCATGGCTTTTTCCAAGCGATCGATATGTTCATTGGCAACTTCTTCATCTTGAGTACCTGTAACCGCTTCTACCTTAAAACCCAATTCCTCAGCCATAATAACTGCGGAATTATAATCAATATTTTGATTCTGACTTGCGAGAATTCCGTTTTTCATGAGTTCCAAAATCAGCTTATTAATCGGTAAGCCTAAAATTTCGGAAAGTTGTTTTACGGTAAGTTTGGGTGGAATCTTAACCGTTTGACCACTGCTTTGGCGAGCTTGTTTTTCCAGTTCGCGTTGTTTTTCGCGCTCTAAGCGTTCGCGATCTTCGAGGATAAATTTAATGCGTCGCCATTCTTTTTTAATTTGTTGCGCCACGCGGTCATCTATCTTTACGGCGCGCGCGCCAATGTCAAAACCAAATTCCGGCAATACTTGAAGGAGTTTTTGGGGGTGGACACTGAGCTGTCGAGCCAGTTCAGAAACATTCATAGGGAATAATTTTGGTAAGTAATACTGTCGAGTATATAGAAAAAATGGTTGGTGGTCAAATAAAAAGCAGGAATTTTACCCTGTTTTTAAGACGTTAATACATAGTATCTCTTATTTTGCATACAGTCTAACATCTAAACGGCTAAGAGAAGACCGGCTTGACAAAAAACTGTTTTAGAGTAGTTTTTATCTTAAAGTTTATCAATTCTCTAAAAAATATATGCGCAAAGAATCTAGTTTTGGCCTAGCCGCACTATTAGCTGGACAAATCGGATGCGGTTCAGAAAATACAAACTTACAAAATGACTTGCCAAAACCTACTATACC
>CAZQNF010000097.1:0-3928 GCA_964594675.1 uncultured Gammaproteobacteria bacterium
GACCACTGTGGTGCGCGACGAGCTTTCTTTAAACCGAATTTCTTGCGTTCTTTTACGCGAGGATCACGGGTTAAGAGATCAAGTGTTTTGAGGGTTTTTCTAAATTCTTCATTCCAAACTACCAAAGCACGAGAGAGACCGTGCTGCACAGCAGTAGCTTGTCCATTTTTCCCGCCGCCATTTACTTTTACCGATACATCCAAATCTTTATCTTTGGACAAAGCTTTAAGTGGCGCAGTAATTTTTTCTTGCCACACAAAATACGGAAAGTATTCTTTAAAATCCTTACCATTTACCAAGATTTTCCCGGTTCCTTTATCAATTCGCACGCGGGCTGAAGCGCTTTTGCGTCGGCCAACAGCACGAGTGGCTGATGAGGTTGAATTTATTTTAACCATAAAAAGCAAAACTCAATTATTTAAAAGTTAGACGTAACATGCGCAACGGACGAAGCTTATTTTTAGGAAGCATTTTTTCGACCGCATGGCGAATAATTTCTTCCGGCTGTTCCACCAAAAGTTTTTTAATCGGGATAACTTTAAGACCGCCCGGGTGCATACTGTGGTGTTTAAGATCTTTTTGATCAAGTTTTTTACCGGTAAGTAAAATTTTTCCGGCATTAATTACCACCACTTTATCCCCTTTATCCATGTGCAAACTATACTCTGGTTTATTTTTCCCCATGAGTAAAATTGCGATCTGGGTCGCAAGGCGGCCAGGAGCCTGGTGAGTGGCATCGATTTCGTGAAGGGTGCGCTTAGTAGCCATAAAAAAATAAATTAATTTATACAAGTTCAATCATAACTTCTTCAGCCCCGTCCCCTACTCGAGTACCGATTTTAATGATACGAGTATAACCGCCAGGTCGAGTCGCATAACGTGGACCGATATCTTGAAGAAGTTTGTCGATACAATTTTTTGTATACAAAACTGTCATCAAAGATCGACGAGTCGTTAAAGTATTGATTTTTGATTTGGTAATAAGTTCTTCTACAAAAGAACGAAGTGCTTTCGCTTTAGCTTGAGTAGTAACGATTTTTTCGTAGACTATCAAACTTTCGGCCAAATTAGCGAGCAAAGATCGACGAGCCGGAGCTGTGCGATCAAGAGTTTTTTTCTTTTTTAGGTGTCTCATACAAGGTGTAAATTAACTTTTTTTCTTACTAACACGTTTTGGTTTTTTAACCGGCTCTTCTTCTGCCACTTCCAGTTCTTCAGAACTTTCCTTAATCATTGCCGGAGCAGTAACATGAGGAGTCTGAATAGCTGCCTGAGTATTCTGTAAAATTACGGTAAAATGATCCATTAAAATCTGTGCGCTCTTTTGAATAGCTTCTTCTGGAGAAATCGTGCCGTTAGTTTCAATGTTTAAGGTAAGTTTTTCAAAGTTCGTAATATCGCCAACGCGCGTATACTCTACTTTATAACCAACATCTTTAATTGGAGTGTAAACAGAATCAGTAAGGATGGTTCCGAGATCCTGATTTTTGCGGTCTTTTTCTTGTACTGGTCGGTAACCAAGGCCATGACCAATTGCAATATCCATCTCAAAAGTTTTACTGCCAGTTACATGCGCAATTACCATATCAGGATTTAAAATCTCCACACTGGAATTTGGTTCAATATCGCGAGCCGTAACTTCACCAGTGCCTTTTTTGGTAAGGTGTAGGGTAACCGGTTCTTCACCGTACAGTTTAACAGCGAGCTGCTTAAGGTTAAGCATTATTTCGATTGCGTCTTCTTTTATACCGTCAACCGCACTAAATTCATGCTGCACGCCTTTAACTTTAAAGCTCTCAACGGCAGCTCCAGGTAAAGACGAGAGGAGAACGCGACGAAAAGCATTTCCAAGTGTCGTTCCGTAACCGTGGTAGCAGGGCATAACCACGAGCGATCCAGAATGCGGAGTTTCCCCGGGCTGAAATTCAACTTTCGATGGCAAAAGAAAATTTTGCATAAAAATATGAAATTAACGAGAATAAAACTCAACAATCGATTTGGCATCAAAGTTAGGATTTTCGACGGTTGGGGCATTGAGTACTTTGCCGGATAAAGTTTTCGGTTCAACGCTCAGCCAGGCTGGTAGTTCAACTTTTCCTAATTTTTCGCCCAACTCCTTAAAGAGAGGACGAGATTTTGACCCGTCTTTAACAGCAAAAGTTTGACCAACTTTTACGCGGTAAGAAGGAATGTTTACTTTTTTACCGTCAACCGCAATATGACCATGGTTTACCATCTGGCGGGCAGCCGCGCGAGTCTGAGCAAAGCCCAAGCGATAGATAACATTGTCTAAACGAGATTCAAGGTAATTGAGCAAAATTTTGCTGGTGTCACCGGTTTTTTTGGAAGCTTCGGCCACGTAATTGGAAAATTGCTTCTCAAGAATTCCGTAAATTTGTTTTACTTTTTGTTTTTCACGAAGTTGTTTAGCAAAACTAGACAGTTTTGCACGTTTTTGTTTTTCACCATGAACACCGGACGGATAGTTGCGGCGGGTGGTTGGACATTTAACATTGTCGCAGATTTTTTCTCCAAAGCGGCGGCAGGCTTTGTGTTTTGGTCTTAGATCTCGAGCCATAAAAATGAAAATAGATTATAATATTAGTGTTATACTCGACGACGTTTTGGAGGTCGGCAGCCATTGTGTGGCATTGGAGTGGTGTCAGTAACCGATAAGATATTCAACCCATTGGCATGAAGAGCGCGAATAGCACTTTCACGACCACCGCCGATTCCTTTTACGTAAACATTTACGTCACGAACGCCGTAATCTACGATTTTATCAAGCAAGCTTTTTACCACAATACTCGCAGCATAAGGAGTGGCTTTTTTTGGACCTTTAAAACCAGCAACACCGGCAGAAGCCCAACCCAAAACATTGCCATTTGGATCAGTGATGGAAATAATGGTGTTATTGTAGCTCGCCTGGATATAAGCATTGCCGCGAGAAGTTTGTTTGACGATCTTTTTTCTTTTAACGGCTTTGGCCTTTTCCTTTGAGGGAGCAGCTTTGGTATTTTTTTGTTCACTCATACAATTATGAAAATAGTTGTCTTAAAGCTTTAGGTCTTCTGCAAAATTCTCTTGCCACTAGCCATGGTCTTGCGAGCATTGCCGCGTACGGTACGAGAATTGGTTTTGGTGCGTTGACCGCGAACCGGCAAGTGTTTCATGTGGCGCAAACCGCGGTAACATTTGATATCTTTCAAACGTTTAATGTTACTCATGATTTCACGGCGAAGGTCACCTTCGGTTTTGTAGCTTTTTTCGACAACCGCACGAAGTTTATCTTGCTGATCATCGGTTAGATCTTTGGCACGGATGTTGCCATCAATACCAGTCTGCTCGAGGATTTTTTTGGATAAACTTGGACCAACGCCATAAATATAGTTTAGGGCGAAAGCGATTTTTTTATTGTTTGGAATGTTAGTACCAGCAATACGCATAGATTAAATGTTAAATATTATCCCTGACGTTGTTTATGTTTTGGGGTAGTCTTACAAATAATGTGTACTCGCCCACCGCGTCGAACTGTTTTGCATTTCATGCAAATTTTTTTGACAGAAGCTTGAACCTTCATAAAATTAGTTAAATAAGCAAAAATATCAACCATTGCCGCGATATCGACGCCCAGTTATTCATCTTTCATTTGCATGAAAGACTACTAGTAAACCGAGCTACACCGCAATGGTTGATAATTAAAAACTGTATATTTTAAAAACGGAACTTTATTATACCTTTCGTCAGATCGTACGGTGATAAGCCGACTTTCACTCGATCATTGATCGAGAGACGAATTTTGTTTTTTCGCATTTTTCCCGACAAAACAGCGATTACGGTCCGACCATCTGGAAGGGTGACCTTAAAATGGTTGGAATTAATTTCAGCTATTTGGCCATCAACTTCTATAAGATCTTCTTTGGACATT
>CAZQNF010000098.1:0-3887 GCA_964594675.1 uncultured Gammaproteobacteria bacterium
AGCGCAGGCTTACGCTCGCCTTCTCCAATAACCCATCTTCTTGGGTGCGGTTTCTTGGGGAAATATCCCCGCTTGCTTTCAACCTCCACTTAGGGAACTTCCTTAAGTGGAGTTTTATTTTAATCGCAAAATATTTTTATTCATTGGTTCCGACTGTAACATTGGGATTACTACCAGACACTTCGCCAGTTGAAGTATTTTCTGGAGAGGAAATGATCGTACATACCTGGCCCGGCACACATGGCTGAGCTGGCGGAGGAATTGTTTCTACTGGTTTTCCGACTAAACAAATCTGTGGTAAAGATCGGTAATAACTATCAAACACTTCATCAATTTTCTCGCCTTGCGCAGTAAACCGAGTGTAGGTAAACGTTGCCTGGGCACCAGTGTAGGCATGCTGGCATTTCTGTTCGCCAGGTTTTAAAGTATTGGTAAAAGTGGTCTGCGTTTTCCCGGTTGGGAGCCATTTTTTGACTATGGGGTGGGTAAAAGAACCACTGCGACCGTCCGGCTTGCCCCACAAGGTAAAGGTAAGAATTTGCGTTTTGTAATCAATTGCTGTTTCAAGGAGTAAATAATTCCCCGTATCATTTTTAAATTTAAAATCCAGAAGTGGATCGTAGAGCGTCGCATCTGTCCCAGGATTACCATTTACCGGGTCAGCGTAATAACCTACTACTAATGAATGATTATGGCGCTCGGTAATAGGCATGCCAGAATTCATGGCCATGCGAAAGAGAGTTGTACCAATTTGGCACATCCCGCCACCAACTTCGGCTTTAATTTTATTACCCTTAATAACCAGTTCCGGTAAAAAACCATTTTCCGGTGTATATGGCCCAGCGTATTTATTAGTAGAAAATTCTTCGCCAGGCGGAATAAGCGCGCCGTTTAACCGCTCTACCGCGCGCGTAAGATTTTTAATGCGATTCGTTGGACTACCCTTAAAACTGGAACTGCCCATACCAACAATTTCACTAATTCCAAAATCATTCAGGCTGGCCGTCGTAACTTCCGGTTCAGTAAAAATAACCGACACTGGCACGGGGGTCAAGAAAGACTCTGTAGAAGTAGCTGTGGTAAAAAGATCATTAAGAGCGGCAAATGTTTTATCAAGATCAAGTGTTTGGCCTTTATTTCCAGACTGGAATTCTTTTACTTTACCACCAGATACTTCAAATTTGGCATTTTGTGGCACAGTTTCTACCAGTGGCGCAAGATTTTTCTTTAAAAATAATTTTGTTTTTTCGGCGTCAAAACCAATAATGATTTCTCCATTGGTTTTTTGCGGTTTAATCCAAGCTATATAATCGGTCGGCGCAACCTTAAAAACTGATTCTGAGCCAATAGTTGGATTCACGAAACTCAGTGTTATATCGCCACGAGCCATAATTTCCGGAATCCGGGACTCAATTGAGGATAAATCAGCTTTGGTAATAAGCGGGACAAATTTCTCAGAAACTGCTGGAATTGTTTCAAATTCTAAACTGCTAAGATGTTTTTTAATATCAGCAACTATCTGGTTTTCATCAAAAACTTGTCCTGTTTGTTCGCCTTCTAGTTTATATTGTAATGGGTTTATGCTTGCAACCTGAATAAAAGCATCGTGACCCGGATCTTCAAAATCCTTAAGCTGGCCTTTGATTGCTGTGGCCAAGCTCACCTCGTCAACCATAAGTGGTGCAGACAGACGCGGATGAGTAAGCGTAGTTTTAAAACCTTGCAAACTCAAAAGTGAATTACTTTTCCCGATTGCGACTGCGTCTTCAGCTGCCCGCAAGGCATTTACCGAAACAATAAAATCATTGTTTATAAGCAATGCTTCTTTAAGGTTTACCACGGTATTGGTATTGCTGGCTGTAACTTGCAAATTTATACCTTCGCGAGTCAGGCGGTTGTTGTAATTTTCTACGGTTTGGCGCACTTCGTCTTTGGTTAAACCGCCAACCGGAACTGAACCCAAGTAAACACCAGGCAAAACCCTCTGCCGATACGTCTGGTTATACGCCACGAGTCCGCTAAGAGCACCCACCAAGACGGCGACCATGACCACCCCGAGAATTATCACTTTTTTATTTCGTACGAGCAAAGACACGTTTTTTTCCTCCGATTCAGCAAGCTGCGACATAAATTACGATGAACCTAAATATAAACAAAATAATACAGATCTATTCTTCTACCAGAACAAGCGGTATAGTGGCTTCAGTTTTAGCTTTGTCGAATGTAATAGTTAAAACACCATGGCGATATGTGGCTCGCGCTGATTCGGTTTTTACATCGACCGGCAACACAATGGTTCGAGAAAATTCGCCCCAAAAACATTCGTTATAAAAATAACTGGCTTGGTCTAAAGGAATCGGTGAAAATCGCTCACCGCGAATGGTTAACAGATCATTCTGGAGATGAATGGAGATATGCTTAGATTCGGTTCCTGCCATGCTGGCGATAACCACAATTGTTTGCCCATGTTCAAGAACATCAACAGGAATTTTGCCTTCTTCCGAGGCAATGGATCGCGCTGGTACCGGGTCGCGCTGGGTGGATTGCGAAACTTTTACCGGCGAAGAATAAGAAAATTTGGAAGAAGCCATAAAATTTACTATTTTTGTATTTAACTTTTTGCTCATTTTATAAGACGGAACCTGGACGTTTCTCGAGCGCAATCGTTACATTACATAAAAGAGCGATAATAACGATAATAAGCACAAAAAACGGAACAATCAAAGTAACAATGGCAGCGATAATCGCCGGAATACTTACAATAATATCACCGTTTTCCTTTTTAAACACAAAAAAATAACCACCGTTTTGCCCACAGATTTCTTTCATTTTTTGGCTCACTTTTTCTTTATTGAGAGAAAAACCTTCGTTATTGTTTTGTTCCTCTGGCATATGTATGAAATTAAATTTATTTTAAGAAATTACCTCAGTTTTTTTGAGTGGTGTTAGATGGGCTGCCAGGAGAAAAGCCAAAGCTATAATAACCAAGTTTTTAATAATATATTGTCCCTCCAAAGTCGGCACCATAAAGTATTTCCACGTCATGCTCGGCAGCAACACAAGCGGTGCAACTGTAGACAGCATATGCGGAATAAGTACCGGCAATGCCAAACGCTCCAGCCCTGGAATAATGAACAAAATTCCAATTACCATTTCTAAAATTCCCAGAAATACGATGAAATGATTGAACGAAATAAACGGTAAAGTTTTGGCGAGGAGGGCTGCCACCAAACCTTCGGCCGAGCTAACTTTTAGAATTTTTAAGATACCAAACCAAAAAAACACCACAAATAAAGCAAATCTACCCAACGGCAAACTGATTTTACGTAAATATGGAATAAGTTTGCGATCCAGATAACCAATTTTTTGTACGAGCTTTTCATCCATAAATAAAATAGGGTAAATACTAGGTATTTATATCAGTTGAGCCGTTTTTTAGCAAGTGGCTTTTACCACACAAAATCCCTTTTTAATCTTCGCACGCATTCGCGATAATGCGGAAAAGCTTTACTCACGAGTAGCCAAAAACGATGAGAATGATTCATTTCCTGCAAATGACACAGTTCGTGAGCCAAAACATACTTCCGCAGATCTTCTGGCAAGAAAATCAGGCGATAATTAAAATTTAGATTGCCGGTTTTAGAGCAACTTCCCCATCGGCTATCCTGGTCGCGTATAGAAATACGTTTATAGTGAAAACCGTATATTTGGTTAACAATCGCAATTTCTCGCAAAATAATCTCCCGAACCGGTTCACGAAATTGTAAATAGCTAGCACGGTCACGGGGCAAAACTACGCCATTACTTCTTTTTTTCTGCAAAAAAGCAATTTTCTTTTCAATCCAGGCCATTTTACTAACTACGAATGCCTGCGCGCTTTGCATACT
>CAZQNF010000099.1:0-3862 GCA_964594675.1 uncultured Gammaproteobacteria bacterium
TTAAAGAAGCTTTCAGCCCCTTTCTTCACTCGCTGACATTTGGCATTTTGCCTCAGCACATCTGGAGCAACATTTCACCCCGCCAGTTAAAACTCGCTAAAAATAACCTTCAACCTATTGGAAGCGGACCCTGGAAATTTGCCAAACTCGTTAAAAACGATTTTGGAGAAATAAAAATGTATTCGTTTAATAAAAATGCGAACTATTACGATAAAAAACCCTACCTCGATACCTTTAGCGTAAAATTCTATGACAGTTACGAAAGCGCGATTACTGCTCTCAAAAAAGAAGAGGCCACCGGCATTAGTTTTTTACCCAACTCTTACCAAGCAGATTTTAGCAGTCGGAAATTTAACCAATATTCTTTTGAACTCCCCGAATATACCGCGTTATTCTTTAACCAAAAAAACATTTTTTTAAAAGAAGATGACGTGCGCAGTGCCATTTCCCAAGCTACCGACAAACAAAAACTGGTGAGCAAAACTCTGGAAAATAAAGCCAAAACCATTAATGGACCGTTTTTACCAGGTACCATCGGGTACAATACGAGTCTTAAAGTACCGGCGTTTAACCTTGAAGCTACCAACACCCTGCTTGATAAAAAATGGACCCGTTTAGAACCGCAGGAATATTTTGACGAACGCACCAAAGAGTTACTTAATGAATATACCGCCTCTCTTAAAACAGAATCCCCCAGCACGACTATCTCAACTTCTACGCTGGAGGAAAGCCAAGCATCAATCGCCCAGGCGGTTCGAGAAGAAATGACTTCAAGCCAAACTTTTTACCGAAAAAATAAAGCTGGTAGCATCCTACGCCTTACCATCACCACCGCCAATACTCCTGAATATCAAAAAGTGGCTGAGGCTCTCGCCGAGGAGTGGCGAGCGGCCGGTATTTTTACCAGCGTCCAAACCATTGATCCGCAAGATATGAATAAAAAAGTATTACGCGGTCGTAATTTTGACGTTCTTTTGTACGGCGAAATTATTGGTGGTGATTCTGACCCATTTCCGTTTTGGCATTCTTCGCAAATCGATTATCCAGGTTTAAACCTCGCGCAGTTTAGCGACCGCAGTGCCGACAAACTTCTTGAAGATGCGCGACATGAAAGCGATACCACCAAACGATCAGACCTCTACAAAAAATTCCAAGATATTCTTATGACCGAAAATTCTGTCGTCTTCCTCTACACCCCACAATTTTCTTTTATTGCCAACAAACAAATGCAAGGAATTAAAATTGAAAAAACGACTTTGCCTTCCGATCGATATAACGAACTTTCGGCATGGTATATAAAAACACGCTGGCAAAAGAAAAAATAATCACATTTGCAGATGTGGCGGAATTGGTATACGCGTGCGTCTCAGAAGCGCATGCCGCAAGGCTTGAGGGTTCGAGTCCCTCCATCTGCACTATTTCACTAAAATTGTTGCACCAACATTTGTTTGTTATTATTTTTACGCAAGAAACATAAGAAAAAATTTTTATGCCCAAAGAGTACTTTAAGCTGATTCCAGCTGTTCATTTATTTTTAATCAAAGACCAAAACATTCTCCTACTGCGTCGCTTTAATACCGGCTATGAAGACGGAAACTACAGTGTCCCAGCTGGTCATGTTGATGGAAATGAAACTATCACTACCGCCATTATCCGCGAAGCCAAAGAAGAAACCGGGATATTGCTTGACCAAAAAGACGCCCATTTTGTTCACGCCATGCATCGAAAAACTAACGCCGGAGAATGGATTAATTTTTTCTTTGTGGCCTCCATCTGGAAAAATGATCCTAAAAATATGGAAGAAAATAAATGCGATGACTTGAGCTGGTTTCCCATGAGCCAGTTACCCCATAATATAATCCCCTATATACAATCCGCTCTTCAAAACTACCAACAAAACATCCCATTTTCCGAATTTGGCTGGAACCAATCATAAAACACTTTTAATATTTTATATTTATTTAACTTAAAAAATTATCTTTTACAGATAACAACACTTTGCTATGCAAGACACAACCAATAATCAACCGATGTCTCCATCGGTTTCAACCGTACCGCACCGATCTATTCCACCGCGAATCCCGGCCCGAAATTTGCCGCCGCGCACCCCTGGCCCAAATCGTAATTCTTCTCGCGGTCGTAACAGCTTTCAGCAGCGACCACCGAGCCGAACCGGCCGTGGCCCATTGCCAGCTCCCGGCGCTCCGGCTCCTCAAGAAACTGTGCCTCGTAAAGACGCACTACGCATTATCCCGATCGGCGGCTGTGAAGAAGTTGGTCGCAACATGACCATTTTTGAATACGGCGATGATATCGTTATCCTCGACATGGGCGTCCAATTCCCAGAAGAAGATATGCCGGGTATTGATTACGTTATCCCCAATACCAAATATCTTATCGGTAAAGAGCGCAACATTCGTGGCGTTATCTTTAGCCATGGCCACCTCGACCATATTGGTGCGGCTCCCATTCTCCTCGAAAAAATCGGCAACCCGCCGGTCATTGCCATGCCTCTCACCCTCGCCATGATTAAGCATCGCCAGGAAGATTACAAAAAAGGCACAGGCGCTAAACTCAAAATGATGCCCGTAAAAAATATTGCCGACGTATTTACACTCGGCGCTTTCCGCATCAAATTCTTCCAAGTGGAACATTCTATCATGGATTCCATGGGAACTATTATAGAAACTCCTGCCGGAACCGCAATTCATGCTGGCGATTGGACTATGGAGCGCGAAGCCGACGGCTCAACTCATATTCACTATGAACAACTCCAGCAAGTAAAACGCCCGAGCGTTCTCATGCTTGAGAGCCTTGGCGCTACCCGCGAAGGCCGTCACGCCACCCACGAGGAACTCTATAAAAACCTTAGCGATATTATCGAAAACGCTCCCGGCCGCGTTATTCTGGCCACGTTCTCGTCTATGGTGGAACGCGTCAAATGGATCCTCGAAGCCGCTGAAAAACTTGGCAAGCATGTTGCGCTCGAAGGCTACAGTATGAAAATGAACATAGAAATTGCCCGCGAGCTCGGCTATATTAAAATCGGCAAAGGCGTGCTTATCGAAACTCGCGAAGCCGACAAATATCCGGAAAATAAAATTGTAATCGTCTGCACCGGCGCCCAAGGTGAAGAAAATGCTGCGCTTAACCGTATTGCGAACGGCGAACACAAAAATATTCGCTTCCGAAAAAACGACACAGTTATTTTTTCCTCGTCCGTTATTCCCGGCAACGAACGCACAGTCCAGCGTCTTAAAGATAGCATCTACCGCCAAGTCGATTATGTTATCCACGGAGATCTCATGGATGTACATGTTTCCGGCCACGGCACGCGCCGCGATATTGTAGACATGCTCAACCAGGTAAAACCCGACTATTACATGCCAGTCTACGCCAACCACTTCTTTTTAAAAGAAGCCCGCAACTTGGCTGTAAAAAATGGTTACCCTCTGGAAAAAATCTTTATTCCCGATAACGGCTCGGTATTTGAGCTGACTCCGGAAAAACTTTTCCCACTCGCCAAAAAAGTACCAAGCGAATATGTGTTTGTTGATGGTCTCGGTGTATCCGATTCTCAACACGTGGTGCTGCGCGATCGCCAAGTACTCGCCGAAGACGGTATGATTGTAATTATCGCTACCGTTGACAGCAAAACCGGCAAACTTATCCAAAATCCAGATATCATTTCCCGCGGCTTTATCTTCCTCAAGAGTAATAAAGATATCATCGAAGAAGTCCGCTTTAAAGTAAAAAAGATGATTATCGATTCTGACCCGCTCTCCTGGGCTGACGCCAACTACATCAAAAACAAAATTCGTGATACGGTCGGCCAATTCCTCTTTACCAAAACCGAAAAACG
>CAZQNF010000100.1:0-3806 GCA_964594675.1 uncultured Gammaproteobacteria bacterium
CTGGCGTTTTGTCCAGCTTGGTCAGCGTCATAGGCAATAAGTAATGTTGAGGTATAGCGTTTTAAAAGCCGCAGCTGCTCAATGGTCAGCGCTGTGCCTGAGGAGGCGACTGTGTGCGTGATGCCAATTTCGTGGCAGGCAATTACATCCATTTGCCCTTCCACCAAAATAACGCAGCCCTGCTTTTTGATACTTGCCTTAGCTTTATCTAAACCATAAAGCAACCTGGATTTGTTAAAGATCGGTGATTCGGGGGTGTTGATATATTTACCACCGGAATGCTCGGTTTCTTTCAAAACTCGGCCGGTAAATCCAACTATATAGCTATTTTCGTTGGTAATTGGAAACATGATTCGTCCCCGGAAACGATCATAAATGCCGATCCGGCCAGTAGACTCGTCTTCTTTTTTAATAGCTAACCCCGCGGCTACGATATCGGTATGAGAAAAACCCTTTTTTACTAAAAACCGGGTTAAAAGATCCCATTTGTCCGGCACAAAACCGATTTTCCATTGGACAATAGTTTCGGTTTTTAAACCGCGATTTTTAAGATAATTCCGCGCGTCTTGAGTAGCGGGAAGTTTAAGGACTTGGTGGTAAAACCGCGCGGCCCAGGTGTTGATATCTATAAGACGATTCTTCTCACCTTTATTGACTTCACTGCGAGAATTTTGGAGAGTAACCCCAGCTTTGTCAGCTAAAATTTTAAGAGCTTCGGGAAATTCGATATTTTCGATTTCTTGCAAGAAAGAAAAGACATCTCCGCCTTTGTTACAGCCAAAACAATGCCAAATTTGGCGTTCTTTATGCACCATGAAGGAAGGAGATTTTTCGCCATGGAACGGGCAACAGGCTTTGTAGTTGGCGCCGGTCTTTTTGAGCGGGACATACTCCTGAATTACCTGCACGATATCAAGACGGTCTTTGATGATTTGCGTGTCATTCATACGGGCTTACTCTAGCATAGGGAGGGGAAAATGCCAATGATAATAAAGGCATTCGTCCGACCTAAAAAACAATCCATTATTTCATGGATTGTTTTTTTGTATTTTTCTATCTGTATTTTGTATATTGTTCTCTACTCCCTTCTCAATGCTTCAATCGGATTCAATTTCGCCGCTTTTCGCGCCGGATAAATCCCAAACACGAGGCCAATAATTACCGAGAAACTGATGGACAAGACAATTGAAGACGGTGGAATAGCAAACACCCACTTGAGGCCAAAGTGCGTGGCTAAAAAATACACAATAGCAGCAAGAATTATACCGAGCGTTATGCCAATCACTCCGCCCATACTGGTAATAACCCCAGCTTCAATAATAAACTGCCACATAATATCTTTACCACGTGCGCCGAGAGCTTTTCGCAGACCAATCTCGAACGTTCGCTCCGCCACGGAAACATACATAATATTCATAATTCCTACCCCGCCAACCACGAGCGAAATTGAGACAATCGCCGTAAGCAAAATAGTAATACCCCCCGCCACTTGGCCGACAAGTTTTTTGGCATCGGTCATGGTTTGAACCTCAAAATCGTCGCGTTTTGGGTCGGTAATATTATGATTTTCACGCAAAAGTTTTTTAACTGCTTCAGCGGTTTCCTGGTCACGACTCGCATCCTTGAGCTTTACCGGAGTTGCAGCAAAGTAATCAATGCCCAACAGCTTTTTTTGCATGGTCTTAACCGGCAAAATAATTACATTGTCCATATCCAGAAAAAGACTGGAACCACGTTCCTTTAGGGCACCAAGCACTTTGTAAGGCTTACCCTGGACATAAATTGTTTTACCAACCGGGTTGTCATCGGCAAACAATTTTTCTTGTGCTTTTGAACCTAAAATTGCAACTTGCGCAAGGGAATCTTCTTCGTCTTGGCTAAAAAACCGTCCTACTGTAAGTTCGATATGTTCCATTTCCGGCATGGCTGCACCATTACCCATAAGGATAATTTTTTTTATTTGCCCGTTATAACTTATCGGCTCTTGCCCGGTTAAAGTGCCATAGACAGCTGAAACATTTTCAAGTTTACTAATAGCGTTTATATCCTTTTGTTTTAACGAAGTAATCGTAATGCCCATGCCACCCCCACTACTTTGAGTGCTGGGAACTTTGGTCTGAACATACAGTGTATCACTTTGGAAAGCATCAAGTTGACCCATAATGAGCCGCTCAATTCCCTTACCCGCTGCCATAACCATTACCACACTGCCAATACCAATACTTACCGCAAGAAGAGCCAGAATGGAACGCGTACGTTGGCGAAAAAGCGATTTAAACGATGAACGAATATTTTCAAAAATCATATGTTTATTCGTAACGCAAAGCTTCAATTGGATCGAGTTGACTCGCTTTTTGTGCCGGCAAAATACCAAACATCACCCCAATAAGAATTGAAATTCCAATACCCATAGCCATTGACTGCCAGGTAACTACAAATGCCCAACTTTGGCCAATCGCGATTACGATGCGATATATTATGTAGGAAAATGAAACACCAATAAATATGCCAATGATCCCGCCAGTCAAAGTAACCATGATAGTTTCTACTAAAAATTGGACAACAATATCAAAACTTCGGGCACCCAAAGCTTTCCTAAGACCAATTTCTTTGACTCGTTCCTGTACTGAAGCCAACATAACATTCATAATACCGATGCCGCCAACGAGAAGCGAAATGGCGGCCATGGCTGCTAAGAAAAAAGTGATCGCTGTGGTAATAGTCCCAAGAATTTCAAGGCCCTGCGCGGTTGAACGCACTGAAAAATCATCGTTATCTGGATTGTCGATATTATGGCGTTCTCGCAATAAATTTTTTGTGAAATCCATGACTGCGTTTACTTGGTCGGCATCGGTCACTTTAATACGAATATAATTTACATAATTAACTCCCAGTAGAATTTTTTGAGCTGTGGTAACGGGTACAAAAATTTGACTATCCTGATCTTGAAAATTTTTTGACCCTCGCTCCTTCATTACGCCTTCAATTACAAACGGGGTTTGTTTAATCCGAATCGTTTTTCCAATTGGGTCTTGATCCGGAAATAAATCTTTGGCGACTTGACTACCAATAATCGCTAAACGCGCCGCACTCCCCTCTTCTTCTGGAGAAAAAAATTGGCCACTCGCCACATCCGTATCTTCCACTTCAAGATAATCTGCGTTTACACCTACAAAACTTACGTCACTTTTTCGTTCTTCAACACTAATCGTATCAGCTCCTCGAAGATAGCTCGTTGCGGCGGCTATAGCCGAAAATCCGCTATTTTCTATAGCTTTAGCATCCTGATCGGTTAAAGTTGTTACCACAATTCCAAGTACTGAAGCCGGTGGCCCACTATCATCAGATTTCCCTGGTAAAACGGCAACCAAATTTGATCCTGAACTGGTAATTTGACCAAAAATAAGACTTTTAGCACCTTCACCCACCGACATAATAATAATTACGGCAGCAACACCAATAATAATACCGAGCATGGTTAAAAATGATCGCATCTTGCTGCGGAGAATGACTCGAAAACTGTTGATGATGTTTTGCCAAAGATTCATAACGAATTATGAATAACGAATTATGAATTAAGGTATGAGCTGTTAAGAACAGGCTATAAACTGAGAGATTTGAGGCAAGAGATATCTAGATTTTGTACCCTGTAAAAATCTTTACTTCGCAAGTCCTTCTTTTTGAGCGGCAATTTCACGCTCATTCACCTGCTCGTCTTTTACGATAAGACCATCTTTAATATGCAAAATACGCTTAGCGTGGCGAGCAGTCGTTTGCTCATGAGTTACGAGAATAATGGTATGACC
>CAZQNF010000101.1:0-3763 GCA_964594675.1 uncultured Gammaproteobacteria bacterium
GCGCAACGTACCTTTCAGCATGCGCCCGAACTTTTGCCAATCTTAACACAAAACGCTCAGGACAACGAACTTCCTCTCAGCGCTGTTTATACCAGTTTTACTCAAATCGACCCTGAAAAATTCATACAAATCATAAAAACCAGAAAAAGTAGTTTTTACCAACAATTTAATAAATTTTCTGTTAGATACTGCCCAGCATCTTCAATAAGAAGAGAAGAAGTTGTGCTCCGACGTCTTAGCCCGGAAGCTGTGGACTACATTTGTACCATGTCTGAAGATTATTTTAAACGCATGAGCAAAGGGTTGTTTACCAAACTTCAAAATGAATATACATCTCTTCCGGAAATTCTTACCCCCAATGATCTTAAAGGTTTTTAATAATTTTCTTGACGATACATATATTTTCTAATATACTTATAGAAACAACGCTCTCAAAATTTATTTATACCTAATTTTATTATGCCTAATAAAGCTAACGCTAAAAAAGCATTACGCCAAAGCAAAAAACGAGCCGTACTTAACAAAGCTCGCAAAGATACTTTTAAAATGGCCGTTAAGAAAACTCTCAAAGCAACTGGTGACGAAGCCAAAAAACTCGCTCGCGACGCCCAAAAAGCCCTCGACAAAGCCGCCAAAAAAGGCGTTATCAAAAAAAATACCGCTGCCAGAAAAATCTCTCGCCTTATGAAAAAAGTAAACATCGCCAAATAAATTTACCATTAAAAAACACCGGTTTAAAAGCCCGGTGTTTTTATTTTTAACTCTCAACCACCACCATTTCCAAAAGTTTTTCCGCGGGTAAAAACCCGGTTTTTATTTTGCTATCATACTCCAACAGGGCACGGTAGCGACTCTCAAGAAAATCGTATGTTAGAATTGCAAGTCTAGGCAAGGTCTTTTTAATCACAAACGGATGAAGAGACAAAACCATGGCCATTTGGTCGGCACTCGCCGTGTGATAGATACGCGTGTAATCGCTAATCTGCAGCAAAATTCGATATTCACGAATAATCATAGAAAACAAATACATATCTTCTTCGCCCATGGCGCGCAGATTACTGAGGAGTGAAAAAGCCAATTTTTTGTTGCCGGCTGCGACCGCTTCGGCAAACGAAAAAACATTTGCTTGTTCTTTTCTACCTAAAAAAAGTTCGACGTCTGAGCGTTCAATAGTTTTACCGATTTTATAACTTACCAGCTGGTCAACTGTATTGGCGAGTTGCCAGGTATTTTCAGCGTTTTCCGCCAAATATTGTTTCGCTTGCTCATCAATAGCACTATTGCTTCGGCGCACTCGTTCGTACACCCATTTACCTAGCTCAAGAGAACTCAGAGTTTCAAACCGATACACATACTGCTCGACGTCAAGGAGTTTAAGCAAAGTCGTTACTTCTTTTAGCTTGCTTTTACTGGCGTCATGCCAAATAATAATTACGGAATTTTCCGGAAATCGTTTACTCTCCAGGGTTTCTTGAAAGCGACCGAGGAGATCTTTTCGACCGCTGGTGAGCAAATTTTCGAGCACCACCAATCGTTTCTGCCCTAAAAATGGTGGCGCAAAAATATCACCAAAAATCTCATTAACATCCTTTTTTTGGGCATCGACTATAGAAATATTGAGATTCTGCGGATCGCGCGTTTTTCTGAATTTTTCTATCTGTTCGTGTAAAAATTCACGGCTACGAAACGTATCTTCACCGGTAACAAAAATAAGCATACTGTAATTTTTTTAATACTTATAGAGTAACGTAAATACGCTTGCACCACAAGGATTCTAATAACACCAGCCGAACACCATCATCCCGTGGAATAAATAACTACTTCAATACTCAGCAAAATACCGCCTATGCAGGGCGGTATTCTTAATTACATGTATAAATTTTCTCTACCAATTTTCCTGTATTTCTGTCATTAGTTTTTCTAACTTTTGCATATGTACTGCGTTTGCTTCTTTTTCAATTTCTAACTGTATCCCGGCAGCTGCTTGGGTAGAAATTTGCTCTCCCAACTTCGCAATACTTCCTTTATTTAAAAATTTAAAGAAAGAATCTTGAATATCTTGCTGCCGTCGCTGAAGCGATTGGAACTTAGTACCTACAGTTGTAATTTTTTGGTCTATTTCAGCTTGGTTTCTAGCCAACAAATTTCTTTTGTTTTGTATTTTGTAAACCAAATCGCGCAGCGCTTCTTCCGCCAAATTTTGCGGATTGGGACGTTGAAATCCATACCCTCCTATCATGACGCCCATTAAAGCCCTTACTTGACGCACCAGCTCATCTGCTTCTTTTATAGCGTCCTGTACCTTTTCCCTGTCTCGGTTGGTTGCTATTCTTAAAACATGCTTTTTTAGTTCATCATATCCACCATTCTCCGCCACTTTTCTTGGCAAACGAACTTCTTCTGTTAATGATTGTGCGACCTCGTCCGTGTAACGAAACAAGTCGCCTGAGTAATTTGGTAGCCGCGCCAACTCTTCCCCCAAATCCCTTAACCTCTGTTGCGCCTGTTTCTCAACTTGCTGCTCAATAGCAGTAGTTAAATCTACTGATAAGTGCACATCCTGCAACTTTTGCATATTTGCACCATCATACCGAAAGGCTTTTTGTAAAATTTTCACCCCGCTTTCTAAATCAGTGTTTAAAGCTGCTCCCGTATTTTTTAGCTGCTTTAGCTCAAAAATAAGTGCTTGCATATGACTCAAAGAAAGCTGCTCGAATTTTTGTTCGTCTACAAATTCCGTTGCTAATTTGTCTATTTGACGATTGATTTTTCTTAATTCATCCTGTTTTCTTTTAAGTTCGTCTTTAAGCTTACCTACTTTTACTTCCTCATGCATATATTCTCGCGCAAAGAGAGTCTCAAAATCTGAGCTTACTTTTCCTTTCCAATCTTTTACTTCTGCTCGCACCTTGGCTTCAATTTTTGCAAAACGTGGTGCGAATTCCATAAACTTATTGAACTCTTGTCCCATTCTTGGCAGACCGGCTACCAAAGACCGATAACCATTTAGCCTCTCCACTTCTTGTTTTTCATTTTTTAAAACCATCAACTCTTCCTCCTCTTGTGGTTTTAGGTTTGATCGCTTTGCCAACTTTCCTTTTTGACTTGCCTCATCATTAGTAAAATATTCTGTTATTTGGCTCTCTAAATACTGCAGCCGGGTCTGTTTTTTCATCAACCAATCTACAATCTTGCTTATTTGTTCGCCGTTCAAACCATTCTTGGTTTGAGCAATCATTACTGCCAACTGCGCTTGTTCAGTGCTTACCAGATTCTCTGTCACAGCCTTCTTGATTACCGCGGTCTCATAAGCTCTTGTATCACGTGGATTTAAATAGATAACCTCGATTGCTTTTTTCAAAATTGCCGGTTTAATCGGTTCTTGTTCTGCAGCTTGCAAAAGCCCGGCACGGATTTGCTCATCTTGGATTTGCTCTAAAGCATTGCGTCTAGTTTCTTTAATTTTTTGGGCAGCCACTTGTATCATCTGTTCTACCACAGTCGGAACGCCTGGTTGAGAAGCTAAATAGTTGTCTACAAAGCCATCCCGTACTGCATTAGGTCCACCCATTACTTCGGTTGCGTAACGAGCCAACTCACTCAGCACTGGATTAGGTAAATAATCGACAGCAACCAACATTGCTTCTTGTTCTTTTTTTTCTCGGTCGACCTTTTCTGCTAGCGATCGCGCCTGTTCGGCTACCTGGTTTTCTTTTGCTTGTTCGGCTGCAACCGCCAACTGCTGTTCACGCTCTAAAGCAAG
>CAZQNF010000102.1:0-3684 GCA_964594675.1 uncultured Gammaproteobacteria bacterium
ATGCTGCTCCAAAGTTTCAAAGTATCCTTTATCATTTTTAAATCTATCTAGCTCAGAGTTAATAAAAATATTGCCTATATTAAAGCTATTCAATAATTGCTTATTAAGTATTGCTTTTGCTATCGGGTAGAAACCAAAATTTGTAGAAAAATCGTAGAGAGGATTATAGTCATCGTAAAATAGGGAGTATTTTAGGATTATAAAATAAGCGAAATCTGCATAGCTAGTTAATCTGTTGTCCTTTTGATAATAGTTGAGAAATAAAATGGCACAAGCTAATATATAGGTTTTTTCAGAAAATGACAGCTGTTTATCAGTAAATAATTTTTGGATAGTTCTATTAAAAAATTTATCTTTACCGATATTTTTTAATACTAGCTTCTCCTCTTTTAGCATAAATTATTTCCTCCTTAAATTTCAAGATAATTTTTGAATAACTCAAGAGATTTTTTATTAACGCAAAGTATATTAATCTTTTTAAATTTTAATTTTTTGAGCAATTTTTTAATTTTTTCTTCAAGTTCATCCGTATTTATAGGACACCAACTATTTTCTAAAAAAATAGTTGAACCAGGAATTATATTAAAATCTTGAATGTTAGGATATTTATTTAAAATAAAATCATCAGATAATTTTTTGATATTTTTAAGAATTTTTATTTTTGTACCAGCTAGTTTCGCATGAAAAAAGGCGTTGTTCCAAGGATCGTTTGTGACATTACCAGAAATTTTATTATTTAAATCATTATAGGCCTCATTCACTTTATTGATATGAGAAATATTTTGCGTGTTAATGCTTCCAGATTTGCTTTCTAATATCCACTCTTCGCCCTCTAATGAGTAGTACCCATCAAAACCTTTTTTGATTGCCCCTTCTTCTAAGTTTTGGAATAAACACTCTTGCTTAAATCCAACTTCATTTAAATAAAGGTGTAGAAAAAATTCCGCAATTGCACCTTTTTCAATCGTCGAGCCTTTTTTTGATTCAAGAAAACTCTTAATTTGTGCTTTGACAATAGCAAGATTTGTTTTGGTTTTCCCTTGCCAAATGGATACAATGTTGCTATCTATCAAGTTTTTTAATTTTGAATCAATTTTTTCGATATTAATTACATGTAGGCAGTTCCCATTGCCAATGTCTCTGCATTCAAAATTAAAAGCCTCACTTTTAAAAACCATAAGCTATCTAACAATTTCATTTAAACACCTTGATTTGGCTTGCCTATTATAACTCAGATATTACTTTAAAAAATCTACTCAGGCAACAGTTTTGTTCATAATTCAAACTTACTTAGATAATAGCTACTGGTTTAGTAACTATTTTATTTCCTAGTTAAAAAAGAAACCCTCATTTTATGAGGGTTTCTCGGTCATACGATAACAAAAATACTGTGCTCCGGGACCTGGATTCGAACCAGGGATATCCACGTTAAAAGTTTTTACAACGCGCACTGCGTAGAGTTTAGCATAACTGAGCCATTGCTTCCAAACAAAAGAAAATAAATTAAATTGTTTGATTCTAAATTAGAAATATGTTATTGTTTTGGACAAATCGCAAGTCGATTATGGACTTAATGTCCAGGATCTGTTTAAAGACTGCTGAAGTCAAGATAATGAATAGAATTGAGCAATGATGCAACATGCACATGCTAGATAATATTCGTATCAAGAATGAAGCTGTCATTTGAATAAGAAGGTTAGCAATAACCTCTAACAAGATGCTAGTCATAGCATTGTGGTTAGTATATAGTTTGTTAAGACACCATTAATAAGGCCAAGCAACGGCGCCCCTTCTTGAAAACGAGCCGTTTACTTTTTTAGAAGTTTTCATCCTTCATAGGCGGCGGAAAGAGAAAACGACGTAGGTGTCACGTCCCTCTTTCCACAGGAAAGATTCGAGATTCATGTCTGAATTAGAAATTTTATATAAAGAATGGTTAAAAGATGAAATCGAAAAATTGAGTCGAGGTAAAATTGTTGACGAAGAAAAGAAAGCAAAAAGATCGTATATCCATTTTGACAAGAGAAGGTCCCCATCTTCTCTTTTTCGTTCGACAAAGAATTTAATTAATGTTGAAGAAATAAAAAAGACGCCTTTTTGGCCCTTTTTAAAAATTACCCTTGAAGAAATTAGGATTAAAAATTCAAATGATCCATTGGTCAAAAGAAAAAAAGATCCAAAAAAACGAGACATTTACTATGCGGCACATCATGACGCCTTGGTGTATTCTTGGTACTCTTTTTTGTTAAATAAGAAATACTACGAGCCGGTTTTAAAAGATTTTAATATTGAAAAAAATGTTATTGCGTATCGCAAAATACCATTACAAGAAGGAGGGAATAAGTGTAATATTCATTTTGCCAAGGAAATTTTTGATTTTATAAGAAATACACAAGAAGACTGTGTTGCGTTTGTGGCAGATATTACAAAGTTTTTTGACACTTTAGATCATGACCACTTAAAAAGTGAATGGTTAAAATGCCTAAATTTGACAGAATACGACCCACTTCCTGATGATCATGAGATTATTTACAAAAATTTAACTCGTTTTAAATACGTGGATGCAAAAGATTTGTATAAAACTTTTGATATTAAATATAAAACAAAAAAAATTAAGCTAGATGGGAAGGTAAAAGCGATTAAAGCACCTTACATTAATAATAATAAAATAAATAGTATTTTATCGCTAAGCCCATCACCTAGAAAAGACTTTATATCAAAAGTGGTACACAATCATCTTATAAAGGGAAATCAAAATTGGAACCCTGAAAAAAAATGTTTACGAGGTATCATGCAAGGCTCACCAATAAGCGCGACCCTTGCTAATTTGTATATGATATCTTTCGATAAGGCAATTGCTTCTTTGGTAGAAGAAAAAGGTGGTGTTTATCGTAGATATAGTGATGATATAGTAGTGGTTTGCAGTGTTTCGGACTATGGAATATTAAATCATTCGGTATTAGAGGAAATACAAAAATATAATCTAGAGATTAACCCAGCTAAAACAAAAGTGGTATTTTTTAAGAAAAACCATAGGGGCGAATTAGTTGGAGTTGGGCATAAAAACAAAAAAGAAATTCCACTCAACCTCCAATACCTAGGGTTTGAATTTAATGGAAGAGATGTTTTTATTCGCTCTCGTAGTTTGACCAAATATTATAGAAAAATGAAAGCAAAAATACGTAAAGCGGTCAGCATGGCTTATGGAAATAGATCAAAAACAAAACAGGCTGGCAATCTAATTTTTACCAAACATCTTCGTGAAAAGTTTCTTCGCGGAGGAGAAAGAAGTTTTATCTCCTATGCACTGCGAGCGAACGAAATAATGGGAGGCGATACTATTAAAAAGCAATTAGAAAATCGATTTAATATTATGAGTCAATATTTAATGCAAAAAGAACTCGAGAAGCAAGTAAAAAAATAAGGTAAATTTTTATCTCTGTGTTTCAATTTGCTCTAAAACTGTCGCGATATTATGAATTGTATGTTCTTTTTTATCCACTAACCTTCCTTGTAGCTTATAATACATCTCAACAGATGCTTTCTTAGTTTTAAGATCTCCATACTGGTTAATTAGAAAAGTATGCTGTTTTTGAACATTAGAATCATTGAACCCATTAGCTTCTAATAACTCTTTAAGTCTTGCTCTAATGATTACATTTGTTAAAAATCTGACAGATCTGT
>CAZQNF010000103.1:0-3585 GCA_964594675.1 uncultured Gammaproteobacteria bacterium
GTGCTCAAAGAAATGATTCGATAAACTATATAAACGGGTTTTTAAAATACAGCTTGATTTAGCTGTATTTTGTTATCTCAGACTTTATCTTGGTAAGATAAAGTGATATAATTTGAGAGAGAAAGTATCTGAATTTAGCTAATTTATAGTGGTATGCTTTACATTGCCAGCGATCACAACGGTTTTACACTCAAAAAATATTTGGTTCGCCTCTTTAAAACAACGCTTAAAATTGAAGCGATAGATTTGGGTGCAGAAAAATTTGAGGAAGATGATGATTATCCAGATTATGCGTTTATTTTAGCCAAAAAAGTGGCAGAAAACCCTGACAATCGTGGAATTTTAATATGTGGCAGCGGGCAAGGGGTATGTATTGTGGCTAATAAAGTAAAAGGGATTCGGGCAATGCTAGGATACAGCATTGAAAGCGCAGAAATGGCTCGTAAAGATGACGATGTAAACGTGCTTTGTTTGCCCGGGCGGGTACTCAGCGAGGAACATGCGATAGCGATTGTAAAGAAGTTTTTGACCACCGATTTTAAAAATCAAGAAAAATATATCAGACGAGTTAAAAAAATTGAAGAACTTGAAAAAATAGTATGATAATTGCACCAGCTATTCTTGCAAAGGATTTTTCCACATTTTCGAGCGAGCTTAAAAGAATTGAAGAAGCAAATATTTTTCCGTATTTGCATATTGATGTGATGGATGGAAAGTTTGTGCCTAGCACTTCTTTTCCTGAACGAAAGGAAATATTAGCATTAAATAGTAAAATTCCGTTTGAGCTTCATCTGATGGTGGAAAATCCTCTAGAAGAATTAGCTGGCTGGCAGCAAATTCCCAATGTTTTTCGAGTAGTTTTTCACGTGGAATCAAATGATGATACAGAACAGTGCATTCATAAAATTCAGCGTAATAATTGGGAGGTTGGGTTGGCGCTTAACCCGGAGACCCCGCTCTTGACGGCCGAGCCATTTTTTGGCTATAGTAACGTACTTCAGTTTATGACAGTTAAGCCTGGTGCTCAGGGCGGACAATTTGTGGATAAAGTAGAAAGCAAGATTCGGAGTTTTACAAAATTGGCACAACGACCAATCTGTTCGGTAGATGGAGGAGTCAACGAAAAAACTTTGCCGAAACTGAAAAATTGGGGAGTAGAAATAGCGGTGGTGGGGAGCGCACTTATGAAGGCGGAGGATATCTTAGCGGCATATATCCGGTTGCAACAACATTTAACATAGTTATTTTATGGATTCAGACCCAAGACTAAAGCATTATGAGACCGGGCAACAATACGTCTGGAAGTCCCGCGACCAGGCACGTCAACGTGATTTAGAGCCACCCGACTCCGAAGAGGTTCCTTTAGATTTGTACCGCACGAAAGAGGCGGAAAAAATTACCGAGTTACTCAATGAGCAGTATGGCGTGGTGATCGTAAACGCCAATTCAGGCTATGGAATATCAAAATTTTTACTTCCCCGTCTAACTCACGAACTGTCCGCTCAAAACGTTCCACATTTTCATACACAATTTTTGAAAGAAATACTAGATAAGCCCCTTACCACAGGAGAAGGTCAGTTGTTTAAAGAAAACTGCGTCGTCATCGCTGATGAATTAGGATGGCTTCAGGGTGGTCCGATAAAAGCATTAGAATTGCTTGGTAGCATCAAAAAACAACGGCCAGATATACGATTAGTTATCGTAAATGACTTTGAGATTGATATCCCAGCTACTCCACAGCTCCTGACCGAAATTTTTCCCCACGAAAAAATCGGTTCAGTAGCTATTTCCCCTAAACTATTGAGCGACCATCAGGCGATGCAATACCTTGCTTACGGACCACCGGAGCGCAGAAGAAAAAGTCGAGACCGAACACTGTTTGGAACTTTTTTTGCAGGGCTCTCTGATGAACAAATTTTGGAACTTGTAAAAATTATTAAAAACAAATACCCGTTGCATTTTAGAGTTCTTGATAAAATACGAGGTCTTTCTCCCTATGAACAAGGGACTGATCGAGACAATTTAAAATTGACTTCTTTTGAGAAGCGAAAAGAAGAGCTTGGTGAGGATGTGTATAGAGAGACGATGCAAGAAGTTTTTGACCTTAGTAATGGGCTAGGTTTACACAAAAAATAATCTTATTTCTAAATATGTTTGATCTTATTATTATCGGTGGCGCAGCGGCTGGAAGTAGTGCGGCGATTTATGCAGCTCGGCGAAAACTCAATTTTAAAATGGTAACTCTGGATTTGGGTGGAGAAGTCGCCTTGTCGGGAATAGTTGAAAATTGGCCGGGAATTCAGTCAATTCAAGGTTTTGAATTGGCCCAAAAATTTAGCGAACATGTAAAGTCGTATGGCGTGAGTATTGATGAAGGTTATAGTGCCGTAGGTATTGAAAGCCATGGTAATTATCATACGTTGATTGCTAAAAACGCTCTTGGCGAGGAGCAACGTTATGATACGAAAGCAATTATTATTGGTACTGGTATTCATCCACGCCATCTGAATGTACCAGGAGAAAATGAGCTCATTCACCGCGGAGTGACGTATTGCACGGTCTGCGATGGGCCACTGTTTAAAAATAAAACCACGATTACGGTTGGGTCGGGCAACAGCGCGCTTGAGTCTGCTCTTATGATGGGGAGTATTGCTAAACATGTGTATGTACTGAGTAAATACAGTAATACCGAAGCTGATAACTGGGGGTTTCCGAAGGGTGAAAATATCTTGGTGGATAAGCTTAAAACCATGGACCATGTGGAAATTTTATACCAAGCGAAAACCAAACAAATAGTCGGGGAGCAAAAAGTAACAGGTCTAGTCTATCAAGATATAAATGGCGAAGAAAAAACACTCACGGCCGATGGGGTGATGGTGCATATTGGTATGACACCGAATTCTGGGTTTTCGGAGAGTGTGGTCAAAGACAGCGCAGGGCAAATTATTGTTGATACGAAATGTCGGACTAATATCCCGGGAATTTTTGCAGCTGGCGATGTCACTGATGTGGCATATAAACAGATAGGGATTGCGGCTGGGCAGGGGATAGTCGCGGCTTTGTCGGCCATTGAGTATCTTAATCGTTGGCAAGCAAATACCTAAAGTATGATAGGATATTTTGCCAAAGCCTGTGGTATAATTGGCCTTGTTATAATTACGCGGGCCATCTATATACGCAAACAAAAACGTCAGGATGAAATGTTTGCGGTAGGCGGGGTTTTGCTGTTAATGTATAGCCTGTATCTGCGTGATGCTATTTTTATAGTGCTGCAGACGGTGTTTATTGGTTCAGCATTGTACGAAATATATTGTTTAAAATATTTAAAAAAATAAATAAAGTATTGTATGAATTTTATTCTTTCGTTATTTCCCAATACTGTTTGGCCGGTGTGGGATGTTTTCCTTACCATTATTGCAGCCATCGGAGCTATTCTTATAACCTACGCGGTTTTTTTGGAAATGGAACGTCGGCGTGATGCGGTATTTATGCTCGGCGGGTTATGTTTGTTTGTTTATGCACTCTGGATTGGGAATAAAGTGTTTGCAATTGCGATGGGGGGCCTTACTATCGGGAGCACTATTG
>CAZQNF010000104.1:0-3554 GCA_964594675.1 uncultured Gammaproteobacteria bacterium
ATGGGAAAAATGGAGGCTATACACAGGCGTCCATAGAACTAAAGGCAAAAATGGGAAAAGTTGGCAAACAATCTTAAGGTGTTGACAAAATATGGCCGGATCTCAAATGGATACAGAACCGATTATACGGCCGTTTATCAATAACTGGAGAAGTATTTTTACCACTTTTCTTCAAAAAAGATAGATGTAAATTTATTATAATTTTTCGCTCTTGATTAATCCTTCGGGATTAGTCTGTTTAATCACAAAGAAATAAACCAATGACGCCAGAAAAGAACCTAAAATCATAAGCCCAATCCAAATAATTTTTTCGGCATTATTTTTAAAATTTCTTTTAATACAATCGATAATCATAACGGCCCAAAATACCAACGCAGCCAAACTTAAAAGCGGTGTAAAGAAACCTGGTAACCAAAAACTATTATTAAAAGACATGAAATTTAGTGGAAACATATAATTTTGTATTTTTTAAAATAAAATTTATTTATCAATTTTTTTGACGTGTAGGCGAAAAAAATTTTACATATAATACAGCGATAATAACTACTGTTAAAATAATAATAATACTAAACTTTCCAATTAACTGCGCCACATATTCCCAGTTGTTTCCAAAAACATATCCTATGATTACACAAAATAAAACCACTGACATTTCACCCAGCGCATCCCATAATAAAAATTTGGTAAATTTTATTTGACTTAAACCACCTAAAATATTTACGCTGAGCGAAGTAAGGTTATTAAATCGACTAAGATAAATCGCCCGAATAGGATGGACATAAAACTTCCCCTCAATTTTTTTAAACTGACGCGATGAAATAATTTTTCCAAGCTTAAGTTTTATAAGTATCTTTGTACCCCATTTTCGCACCAGAGAAAACATAAGAATATCACCAAAAATACTGGCGCAGCCGCTCGCGATAATTACTTCTGGTAAAGAAAAATAACCTTCCGAAGAAAACGCGGCAGCGGCAATAAGAATTGTTAAGGCAGGAATCGGGAGGCCGACTGATCCCAAAAAAATAATGACGAAAAGCGCTACATATTTATAAATCAGCAAATACGATAATCCGGCACTGAGAAAAAAATTCATAATCAATTACAGTGATGATGGAGAAGTAGAATTATAATCCATTATAGCCTTTTTAACCTGGGCTATGAGATCTTGCTTGTTAAGATGGTTTTTGAAGGCATATTGCTCTAAAGTAACGCGCGGATAATTAGGATCATTTATTTTCAGTTTATCTTGAAAATAATCAACCGGTAAACGAAAAGCTTTTTCAAGATAATGAAAAGTCATCCAGCTAGTAACATTTTCCACGGATGGCGCAATCGGAGAAACGAAGCGTTTTCTTCTGAACAATTCTCCTGGAGACTGTGACATGCGCAAAAAACCGGAGCGATAGTAATTTTTTATTTGTGAAAAAAATAAGAACAAGGCAACTCCTAAAGCAAGAAATAACCCTACCAAAAGAAAAAATGTTCCGGATAAAAATTTTTTACTATCAAAATTCATATAATTTTTTTAAAATCCAAATCCTTGCCAATATTCGATTAAACGCATACTTTTCTTTTATTATAAGGCCTCAACGAGGAAATAACAAATTGTTTGGTTTTAGACACTTCAGGAAAACTAGGTGTTTACTACCTCAATAATACCTGCTAAAATGGCGCAACTATGGCAATTCCCCTTTCTTACCAAGCCCAAGGTGTAACCCTCAAAAACTGGACCGATTGGCGCTGGCAACTGATGCACGTGATTCGAAGTATCGAAGAACTTAAACGTCACTTCCCTATCAGCCTCGAAAAAGAAGCCCGTATTTCGTTATCGGAGCAAGCGGGACTCGATGAGATGCGTCTCACGCCGTATTTAGTATCGCTGATGGATCTGAGTAATCAACATGACCCAATTGCCCGCCAGCATCTGCCGGATGCACGTGAACTAATAAACGACGAGTTTTCGTTTGAGAAAGTGTGGGAACAGGTTGACGAGTTTAACGATGGAGCGAATCGGTTTTTGCAGCAGAAATACCCGGACATCATGGTGATGCGCATCAGTAATACCTGTCATAGCTTTTGCCGGTTTTGTTTTGAAAAAGAACGGACGCTGCGCCATGATGTGCCAACCACCGTAACTCCGAATCAATTTGAAGAAGCGATTGCTCATATCGCAAAAAAAACCCAGGTGCGACAAATCCTCATTAGTGGTGGTGATCCCCTGGTTTTACCAGATGAGATTCTTAAAAAGCGGCTAGAGTCACTCATTGCCATCCCCCACCTAAGCATTATTCGGATAAATACCCGGGTATACCTCCACAATCCATTTCGCATTACTAAGGAGTTTGCCAGCATGCTCGAAAACTTACAAACAGATAGCTGGCAACAAACCAATCGCACTCGCGGCATCCAGATTCATCTAGGAACACATTTTAATCACCCAAAAGAACTTACCCCTGAGGCTCTAGCAGCGATTCGTACACTGCAAAAACATAACATTCAGGTGTATAATCAGAGCGTGGTTTTAAAAGGTATTAACGATACTACCGAAACTTTCCAAACTCTCTTTCGACGTCTACGCGAAGAAGGGGTTCGACTCCACTATCTTTCTCATGCAATGGCTGTCCCGGGCACCAGGCATCTGCGTACCACAGTCCGAAAATGCCAGGACATTATGCGCAGACTTCGTCAATGCGGCGAATTTCGCGGACAATTACCACACCTGGAGATGGGCCATTTTAAGGGCAAACAGATAATTCCCGATACAATGAACGAATATTTCTATGAAGAAACTCTGGAAAAAGACGGTAGAAAATACCCGATTATTCGATTTTTAAGTGATATAACCGGAGCATGGGAAATTTTCCCTGACGGCGACTAATCTTATGGCCACGCTGCTTAGCCTTCAACACATAAATAAATCTTACGACCAAAAAATCATCTTTGCCGATGCCAGTCTTGATATTCACGAACATAAAAAAATTGGCGTAATTGGTCGAAACGGTGCGGGTAAATCAACACTTTTTAAAATGATCGTAGGCGATGAAACGCCGGATAGCGGTCAAATCTTGATCTATGATATTGCACGGCTGGGCTATCTAAAACAGCAAGATACATTTGTCGATGGCGAAACGAGCTTGCATTTTTTGGAACGAAAAACCGGTAAGGCCGAGTGGGAATGCGCGCAGATGCTCGGAAAATTCCAGATTAAAAATGAACTCTTGCACGTAAACGTGACTGCGCTGTCGGGTGGCTATCAGATGCGGGTAAAGCTCTCAGAAATGTTTCTCCTTGATCCAAACCTCCTGTTACTCGATGAACCGACAAATTACCTGGATGTAAATACGCAAATTCTCCTGGAGCAGGTTTTAAAATCGTATCGCGGAGCATTTTTAATTGTGTCGCACGACCGAGAGTTCCTTAAAAATACCTGCGAACAAACTCTCGAAGTTGAAAATGGCGGACTCAATCTCTTTCCGCAGCCGCTTGAGGAATACCTGGCGTTTAAATCCGATCAGTTTGAAAAGAAGCGCAGTTATAACAAAAAAGTTGAGCGC
>CAZQNF010000105.1:0-3489 GCA_964594675.1 uncultured Gammaproteobacteria bacterium
AGATAACCCAGATCGCACCAGAGAAGTTTTGGAAAGCAACTTAGAAAAAATAAAGAAAGAAAAAGAATTTAAAGAAGCTTATCCATACATTGATCAATCTGAGCTATTCAAAAAAATTCTTGAAGAATTACAGCTATCATCTAGAAAAGACTTTGGTGATGTGGCAAAATCATTAGAGAATAAAGCTAAAATCCCCACAACTACATCTAGCGAAAAAGTTGTTCTAAGAGCTGCCATCTTCTACATTACGCAGAATTATTTAAATGACAATGGTGAAGATCGGTTTGGAGCATTCCTTACTACTGAAAATCGGAAAACTTTAATTAAAGCCGCTTTAAATCAAGCGAAAGCATCCCAAGAATTTGAAGATAAGTTTTGGCCCAAAGACACATTGTAATAAAAACAAAAAAACGGCTCAACGAGCCGTTTTTTAATTCTTACAATTTATTTTAACTGTTCCGCAACTTCGTCAGCAAAGTTTTTGGTTTGTTTCTCGATACCTTCGCCAAGTTCAAAGCGAGCAAAGCGACGAATGGAGATTTTTTCTCCGATCTCAATCGTCTTGTCGGTAAGAAGTTGAGAGATTTTCTTACTATCATCTTTGATGGACAGTTGATCAACCAAACAATTATCTTCGTAAAATTTCTCCATTTTACCCGTTAAGATACCTTCAATAATATTTTGTGGTTTGTTTTGCGCTTTCAATTGATCACTATAGATTTCTTTTTCTTTAGCAACAACTGCAGCTGGAACTTCAGAACGATCTAAATATTTTGGATTTGCTGCAGCAATGTGAAGAGCAATTTCGCGGGCTAAATCCTGGAAGCCTGGAGTAAGAGCTACGAAGTCGGTTTCGCAATTAAGCTCAAGTAGTACACCAATTTTACCAGCACCATGAATGTAGCTGGTAATTACCCCTTCGGCCGCCACTTTGTCGGCGCGTTTAGCCGCTTTAATAATGCCTTTTTTACGCAGAATATCCTGGGCCTTTTCCATATCCCCCTCAGCTTCTTCCAAAGCTTTTTTGCAGTCCATCATACCCACACCACTTACGGCGCGCAGTTTTGCGATGTCTTGGGCAGTAATTGCCATATATTTAAAATTTAAAAGTTAAGTGAAACGACGAGCTGATTAGACAGATTGTTCTTTCGTAACAGCGCGGCTTGGGGTGCGGCGTGGAGCAGTAGCACGAGTGTCTTCCTGAATATCAGTCATTTTTACACTAGAGCGTTTCTTTTCGTAGTCAGCTTTGCCATCAGCAACAGCTTTGGCGATTACATTCGCCATCATTTCAATGGAGCGAACAGCGTCATCATTACTTGGGATAACATAGGTAGCTTTTTCTGGGTTAACGTTACTGTCGCAAACCGCTACGATTGGTACGTGCATTTTGTTGGCTTCGGTAACAGCCGTTTTTTCAATGCGCAGATCGGCGATATAGAGCGCATCTGGTACGCGATCAAGATTTTTTAAACCACCCAAGTAACGACTCATTTTTTCGAGCTGTTTTTTGAAAGTGGCTTGTTCTTTTTTAGTATAACGTTCAATTTCGCCACTGTCCACCTCGGCCTGCATGGATTTAAATTTCTTGAGGCGTTTGGTAAACTCACTAAAATTGGTGATAAGTCCACCTACCCAGCGCTCTACCAAGTATGGAGCTCCAGCCATTTCTGCAGCTTTCTTTACGGATTCACGAGATTGGCGTTTGGTACCAACGAATAGGATGGTTTTGCCTTCAGCAGATAAATTTCGAACGTAAGCTACGGCTTTTTCGAGTTCTTCAACAGTTTTTTCGAGGTTAATAACATGGACGCCGTTTTTGATACCAAAGAGGTATTGCGCCATTTTAGGGTGCCAACGGGAACTCTGGTGACCAAAGTGAACGCCGGCTTCGAGCATCTCAACGATGCTTGGAGATGTATTTGCCATATTTTTCCTTATTACTGCCTCTCAGACTTTACCCCACAAGTGGTTGCAGGGAGGAAAAAGCAAGAAAACAAGTGTTTTCTTAGGCCAAACGGCCAGTGTCTGATGAGTGATAAATTAATAGAGCTAAAGTATATCTAAAACCTGCCCCACTGTCAAGTTTTCCCCTTCTTTAGCCATTTTTTAGATTTTTTTTGATTTTTTAGATAAATATGTGTCAAAATGTATTGACAAATTTAGAGAAGTGTGGTATATTTATATGTTTAATAATTAAGATTCAAATATATGGCTTTAGAACAACAAAGAAATTTAGGTACACAGTTAGTGAGTTTAGGAATTGACGACCGATCAGACAATAACGCCACTCTCCTGCTTCATCTTCCTCGGTCTTCTCAACAAGAACAAGATCGTACTTTAATACTAGTACGCAAACCTGAACTTTCTATAGAAGAAATAGATAGGCTGTTTTTAGAAGATTTGGTAAAAACGCTGAGAGCTATTTATTTAAAAAAAGGACTCCCAAATTCAGAAAAACTAAAAAATAATATCACGGCACTTGTTGAATCAACTGGGATGACCATTACAAGCCTAAGGGATCCCCAACAAATTGAATTAGAAAAAATGGTTATCAACAACCTTATTAATGATGCTGAAATAGCTTTAAATGATATAGAAATTGCTTCCCAAAGAGCTCAGACTTTAAGCACTCCTTTTCTTGAACAAACTCGGAAACTGATTAACCAAGAAAAATCTGAAAAAATTGCTTTACTTCGTAAAAAAATTAATGACTTAAAACAAAGAGTTGTTTTTATTGAAGCAATGGAACAAGTAATAAGCGACGTTTCAAACTTTTCGGCTCGATAAACCTTGCTTGAAAACTACAAACGCGATAAAATATACAAAGTTGTTTGTTTTGTTCAAATGATTGCGTCAATTTTACTTGACAAAAGAAAAATAGTTTGATTTAGTAGGTAAATACAATTATTAATAATATATGTCTCATTTAGACACAGGCCTTCCAAGCTCACTCCCAATGATGGGAGAAGAAGCTGCAGAAGTGCGAAGGTTTTTTAACCAAGCAGGTGAATTCAGTACTCCTAGAGGGGAAATTCCACAACTATTGCAAATGGCTAAAGACATCCCATTAAATGGCAACCCTACATTTGATGCATTGGTTATAAAACTTAAAGAATTGTCTACATACGATAAATTTCGCTTAGCCGAATGCTTTGCAGGGTTAGCAGAAGTAGGACGCCAAGTTTTTAATTTAGGGTTTGAAATTCCGACAAACGAATTAAGACTGAAAGAATCCCTTAGTCAGCTTGGCTTGGTAATTGCTAAAAAAATAGAAGCAACAAGACGAGCTCAGGGTATGCAGTATGAACATACCTCGACTTACTTACATGATCTAGCACTACAACTAAATGATCAACGCTTAAAAAAAGCGAAAGATCTTTTAACAACTGCAGCCTATGCTGAAAGTTTGCATGCTAATCGATCACTCATCAGCGAACTACTCTCGCATGCTTTAGGTGAATTTCCAAACGAACCTCAATATTTAAC
>CAZQNF010000106.1:0-3331 GCA_964594675.1 uncultured Gammaproteobacteria bacterium
GGCTCTGCTTGAAGCTCTAGATTCCGGACAGGTCGGCGGGGCGGCTCTCGATGTACTTGAAGACGAAAACTGGACCGAAGATTCCGAAAAAATGCTTAAAATTAATAAACTTCTCATTAACCACGCTGGTACCATAGTTACTCCTCACAACGCTTTTAACAGCAAAGAAGCTTTGCAGAGAATCGTAGACGTTACAGTAGAAAATATTCAAAGCTTTATGGCAAAAAAAATTAAAAATATTGTTACTTAAAATGAATAAAGTATAAGAAATAACATTCTCCAAAAATAAAAAAAATAAACACCTATTTATCCACCGCGTGATTGTAATATTTTTAAAATCTGTTATACTGCGGTTATAGCATTTCAACCAGTCAAACACAATATATAGTGTAATTAGCGAATGTTATATGGCTACAATTTGTCTTAAGGAGTATCGTTGCCAAGAATGCAAAAAGTTGCTTTTTAAAGGCGCGCTTGTCGAAAGCGTCATCGAACTGCGCTGCAAAAATTGCCATTACATGAATAATATTGAAAGCAGCACATTTAACGAACTTCTGTGCGCCGTATATCCTTGCGCCCACCGCCTAACCGTTGAGGAGATCGCTAACAAAACGCCTCATTAATATATAATTTAGTTTTCAAATTTTTTAGAAGCTCTAGAAGCTCCCCCCAAGGGAGTTTTTTATTTTTTTATGCTCTATCAAAATCTCATACGCCCCATTCTTTTTCATTTTACTGATCCGGAAAAAATTCATGGCACGGCTATTCAGCTGCTAGATCGAGCAAGTAAAAATTATTTTATTAACAAAACTTGTAAAAAAATTTTTCAAGTACGTGATAAAAAACTCAATATTTTACTCGGGAATCTAAGGCTTGAAAATCCCGTTGGACTTGCGGCTGGTTTTGATAAACATGTCAGCGCGCCGCTCGCTTACCCTATGCTGGGGTTTGGGTGGGCAGAGCTGGGGTCCATTACGTATAGTCCGCAGCCAGGCAATCTAAAACCACGACTTTGGCGTCTCCCTCAGGATAAAGGCCTTATAGTACATTACGGACTAGCCAATGACGGCGCTGTAGAAACCATGAAGCGGTTTAATAATATTGGCCCACATACTATCCCTTACGGCATAAGCATCGCCCCCACCAATGGGCTTTGGGGAGAAACAATGATTGATGACTATCTTAAAACTTTTCAGGTGGTAAAAAACCTGGCGGACTATATAACCTTAAACGTAAGCTGCCCCAATGTCGCGGGCGAAAGCATTTTTTCTCAACTATCTTTTATAAGAGATTTGTTGAATCGTTTATCACAAAGACAAAAATTAAACCGTAACCGCAAAGATGTTTTTATTAAAATAAGTTCCAGAATGAGTGAAAATGATTTATTTAAAATCGTGGAGTATTGCTTACAAGCCGGAATAACTGGAATTGTAGCGACCAACCTTCTAAAAAATAAAAATCACGCTGAATTTAAAAGTTCTTTAAATGAGCTTGATCATCCAGGTGGAATTTCAGGAAAGCGACTGCAGGTCACAAGTACTGAAACTATACGCAGCTTGTATCGTTTGGCGCAAGGAAAACTTTGCATTGTTGGGGTAGGAGGAATTTTTACAGCCGAAGATGCGTATGAAAAAATTAAAGCCGGCGCAACGGCCGTGCAAGTAATTACCGGCTTTATTTATGGCGGACCCAGTACCATACATTCCATCAACAAAGGACTTCTCACACTTTTAAAAAAAGACGGTTTCAAAAATATCTCCGAAGCGATTGGAATTGAAGCTTAAATCATTATTTTAATATAAACACTTATGCCAGTGTACAAAATACAAAAAAGAAATGGAGCTATTGTTGATTTTAACGCAGAAAAAATTGTTGCCGCGATACAAAAAGCAATGTTGGCAACAGACCAAATATCCGACCTATCGGCTCTTTCGCTCGCAAACAGCGTACAGATGAGACTAGAAGAACAATTTGTTTCTAGTATACCATCGGTAGAAGTCGTGCAAGATATCGTAGAGCAAATTCTAATTGAAGCCAATTTAGCGATAGTCGCAAAAGCTTACATTTTATATCGCGCGAAACGAGGTGAGGCGCGCAGCGAAAAAAATGTGGTTGTCGAAGTAGAAAAGACTATCGGTGAATACCTGAACCGTCAAGACTGGCGCGTTAACGCCAATTCTAACCAGGGATATTCCCTCGGTGGGATGATTTTAAATACGGCTGGAAAAGTAACCGCCAACTATTGGCTTTCACATATTTATCCGCCACAAATCGGCGACGCGCACCGTAACGCCGACCTACATATACATGATCTCGATATGTTTTCCGGCTACTGCGCAGGGTGGAGTTTGCGCGTATTGCTGGAAGAAGGTTTTAATGGCGTACCGGAAAAAATTGAATCCGGACCGCCCAAACACTTGTCATCCGCCGTGGCCCAAATGGTCAACTTTCTTGGCACGCTGCAAAACGAATGGGCCGGGGCACAAGCATTTTCAAGCTTTGACACCTACCTCTCTCCGTTTGTAAAAAAATATGCCATCGAAATTGCCGAAGATATTCAACAAGAGCAAATGATTTTTCCTTCAACTGAGGCGCAAGAAAAATATATTGATCGCAAAACCTACGAATACGTCTACCAAAACATGCAATCATTTGTTTTTAATCTCAACATTCCTTCGCGATGGGGAACACAAACGCCATTTACCAACATCACGCTTGATTGGGATTGTCCGGACGACTTAAAACCAAAACAGCTTTTACTGGGCGGCAAACTATTCCCTTATACTTTCGGAGAACTCGAAAAAGAAATGAACATCATCAATCGAGCTTTTATTGAAGTCATGACACAAGGCGACAGCAAAGGTCGTACGTTTACCTTCCCTATCCCCACCTACAATATTACCAAAGATTTTGCCTGGGATGACCCAAAAAATTTACCGTTGTTTGAAATGACCGCCAAATACGGCACCCCTTACTTTCAAAATTTTATTAATTCCACTCTAAACCCCGGCGATGTCCGTTCAATGTGCTGTAGGTTGCAGCTCGACATGAAAGAACTTCGTAAACGCGGTGGTGGACTTTTTGGATCTGCTGAAATGACCGGCTCAATCGGCGTGGTTACCATTAACAGCGCGCGGATCGGCTATTTAGCCAAAGGTAACCAAAAAGAGTTTTTTACGCGTCTTGAACACCTCATGCAAATCGCCAAAGCCTCCCTCGAAATTAAACGCAAAGAAATCCAAAAATGGATTGATGCCGGACTATTTCCATTTACCAAACGCTATCTTGGCTATCTAAAAAATCATTTTTCCACTATCGGTGTTAATGGTCT
>CAZQNF010000107.1:0-531 GCA_964594675.1 uncultured Gammaproteobacteria bacterium
CATTGCTTCTTCCTGGGCTTGTAGTTGCAAGACCTGTAACTGTTGCTCTAGAACTGGAATCTGGGCTAAAATTGCTTCCTTAAGACCGCCTTCTTCAGTAGAAGCTAGGGTTCGGAGTGTAACTATATCTCCACTAACCTTGGCTATTTGCGCCTCAAGTGAAGGCTGCCCACCTTTCTCTCCCACAGTCTCCGAGACTAAAGGTTTGATCATATGTTCGCGAGCACGACCAGGTGTTGTTGACATATTTATATGTAATATTTTTTAAACGAATTTATGCCCAAATAATAGCAAATAGCCGTATGTCCTGCAAGCAAAAAATGTTTCTGAGCAAGCTGGCTATGGTATAATAATATTTCATAACATTTATGGAAATTTCCACTCTTACTACTGATATCGTTATCCTCGGTGCCGGACTTGGTGGCTACCGGACTTTTCGAACACTCAAAAAACTTTTAAAACACTACGGTTTAAACCAAAAAATTACTTTGGTGGATCAGCATAACTACTTTACCTACACAACCATGCTAC
>CAZQNF010000107.1:541-3299 GCA_964594675.1 uncultured Gammaproteobacteria bacterium
AAGTAGCAACGGGATCAATTGAAGCTAATCACGCAATCATCGCCCTGCGCGCAGGGGTTTATAAAACACCGCACCGCTTTTTAAAAGCGCGAGTTGAGAAAATCCTCCCCGAGGAACACATAGTGGTAACAGACGCCGGACAAATTAATTATCGGCTTTGCGTGGTGGCGATGGGAAGCGGAGTGAACTTTTTTAATACTACCGGAGCCGCAGAAAATAGCTATACGGTACGAACTTTAGAGGGAGCTACAAAATTTCACCAAGATTTTGTCTCGGCGCTTGAAAGTAATCAAAACGAAATAAACATTTCCATAATTGGTGGCGGCTATACTGGAATTGAGGTGACCGGACAACTCATGTCGTTTGTTAAAAATGATGTAGTTAAGCTTTATCCTAACCAACACATAAAGGTTCGAGTAATTGAAAACACATCTACGATTCTTACCAATCTGCCAGTGCAAATACAAAAGCGTGTTAGTAGCACACTGCAGGCGCAGGGCGTGGAATTTATGCTTGGTTCGCCTGTAACTGAGGTAAGGGGAAAAAGTATTGTGATGGGTGAGCAAGAATTAAAAAGTGATTTTACTATCTGGTGCGCGGGCGTAAAAAACAACGCAGACCAATTTTTACTTGAGCCTTACCAGGAAAAAGGTCGGGTTGTAGTGAACGGTTTTTTACAACATCCGGCCAATTCACATTTGTATGCCATTGGCGATATTGCGCGTTTTTGTAACCCCCACTCCGATACGCCAGTGCCGCCCCTCGGCGAAGTAGCATATAAAGAGGGGGAGTACGTTGCTCGGCACATTATCGCGTCTTTAAGGGATGTAAGCCTTGCGCCATTTCATTTTTCGTCACGTGGCATGCTGATCCCAATTGGGGACTCCTATGGCATTCTTACCGTTGGCACCCGGATAATTTTTGGCAAAATAGCACTTTTGATTCGCAAACTGGTTTATTTACACTTTATGCCCGGAGTTGGCAACAAACTAAAAATCCTGCTTGACTGGACATTGCATCACTTTGGTTTTCGCTGTAGTATTCAAAGAGATAAATAATCTTATATTTATGTGCCAAAATAAAACGGATGGATCGTGTGGAAATAATTGCACTTGTTCGCAAGCTCTAGAAGAAGTTACTGAACTAGTTGCACCAACCGAACCAACTGAGGAAACTGGTGGTTGCGGCGGCCACTGTGGTTGCGCAAATAAGTAAATTTTTAAAGAAAAATACGTTATTTATAAACCAATACGGTTTATTGTTTTATGCGTCCAAATTTATTTTCGCCAGAGTCAAAACTGCTGAGATACCAAATCCGTGAAATTGTTGATGTAGCTCATAATATACAAAAAATTGACCCGGCCTTAAAAATAATCTGGGAAAATATTGGTGACCCGATTGCCCAGGGTTGGAATGTTCCGCCATTTTTAAAAGAACTGATCGAAAAAGAAATGCGCCGCGCCGACACGTCTTTTGGCTATTCCCACTCCCGAGGACAGATTACGACACGAGAGTGGCTTGTAAACCATATTAAAAAACTTTGTCCTTTGTCTCAACTTACCCCAAACGACATTCTTTTTACCAACGGGCTTGGCGCAGCTATCGGACTCTTGTACCAGATGATTCGCCCCGGCACTCGTGTTTTACAACCTACGCCCAGCTATCCGCCACACGTATCTCTTGAGTCATTTTATTCTCGCTGTGAACCTATTTTTTACAACCTCAAACCAGAGAACTTTTGGCAGCCAGACATAGAAGAAATGGAAGATCAAATAAAAAACCACCCCGAAATAGGAATGATTTTAGTTATTAATCCCAACAATCCAACCGGCGCGGTCTATTCCCAAGAAACCTTGCTTAAAATTGTAGAATTGGCGCAAAAATATAATCTTATAATTTTGGCTGACCAAATCTATTTTAAACTCGTTTATAACGAACAAAAATTTTTTGACATGGTGGATGTGGTTGCGGGACGCGTTCCGCTTATAGTAATGCGTGGCATGTCCAAAGATGTGCCGTGGCCAGGCAGCCGTTGTGGCTGGCTCGAATTTCACAACACAGAACTCAACGCAGATTACAAGGCTTTTGCCGAAAGCGTAAAACAGCGGGTTTTGCTAGAAGTTTGTTCGACAACTTTACCACAAACCTTATTGCCCCAGATCTATGACCATCCTTATTTTCCGGCGTGGCGTAATGAATACATTGCCGAACTCGAAACGATCGCTCAGGAAATTTATCTGGCACTAGCCAGCATACCAGGTTTATCAGCAAACCCTACGAACGGCGCATTTTATATGCTGCCGTGGTTTAAAGAAAACACACTTACGAGTAAACAAACCTTGTCCGTCGCTCATCCTGGCGCACGAGAATACATTGAAAACACTGTAAATAAGCCCGACTTTCCACTCGACCAGCGTTTTTGTTATTACCTGTTGGCCACTACCGGAATTTGTGTTGTGCCGGCAAGCGGATTTTACAGTCCGTTTCCTGGTTTTCGAATTACAACGCTCGACCGAAATCCTGAGCGACGGCATGACACTTATGCGCGTTTAAAAACGGCTGTAGGCGAATATTTAAATTCTTAAGTGTAAAAAATTTCTAAAATAAATAACTTCACTAACCAGTCGTCAGTTAAAGTGTTTTAGACTTTCCCAGATTTTATTAAACCACATGGTAAATGTTCTGTTCATAGAAACATTTTCAACAATAATGCCTGAGGGATAGTCTACCAAATCAAGGTAGGCTATTTTATTTTTCC
>CAZQNF010000108.1:0-3158 GCA_964594675.1 uncultured Gammaproteobacteria bacterium
GACCGGGGGAGCCGCCGGCAGGCGGCAGCGCTCGCCGGCCTTTCCCTGGCGGAGCGGCTTGGGCAAGCGCTCGTTTGCGTCGCACCCGCTGGGCTGGCCCTCCGCGCCGGTCCGGGGGCCGATCGGGCGGCCATCCTCCGCGGCGATGTCGGTGACGATGCAGTTGTCGCGGTCGACACGGGGCGGGGAGGGGGTGGCGAGGTCGGGGGTGGGGGTCGGCGCCTCCACGCAGCGGCCGCTGTAGGGCGGCTTTCCACCCGGCACGGCACGGCACACGTCCCCGGGGTTGCACTGCCGGACGAAGCCGGAGGACCCCAGGGGGGTGTTGTTGTCCACCACCCCCGAAGCGGGGTCGCAGTCGCCACTCAGGCACACATCCGCCACCTTCGCGGGGTTGTCAGAAATAAGACAATATGCGAAGGGGTCATAGCAGCCCCCTCCGCACTGCGCGGGGTTAGCCACGCTGCATCCCCCCCACGCCGCCAGCGCGAGGCTGGCGCCCAGCCGGGCGACGACCCGCAGGCGGTCCTTCCAGTCCTTCTTCTTGTTCATACGGTACTCCCTACCCAGCCTTCTCAAGGCTGGGCCGTCACGCAGGTGCCGTCCATGAGTCTCGCTGAAGGAAAACACTCCCTCCAGCTCTCAATGACGGCGCTCCCCGCGGTGATTACAATCTATTTTTAATCAAAAAAACAAACTCTAATAACCGCAGGGAATACTCTTCTTCATCCTAAAAAAGCTTACTTTAAGAAGAAACTTCTTAAAAAAGACTTTGTTGTAAAGAACAATTATTCCGCTTAATTAAGAAAAATGAAAAAAACTAGTACCACCAGACTTTCATTTTCCAATCTTTTTTCACCACATATACATATATGATGAACAGAGATCGGACACCCAGACGGCGCGCACATGATGCGGGCCGTCTGGGTGAGACGTGGGATGAAGAGAGGGTCAGAGCGAGAGGAGTGCGCCGCTTACTTGGCGCACTTGAAGGAGGTGCCGTCGCAGTGAAGGTTTTTACCCCCCTTCTGCTCGCACGCAGCATCATTCGCGGTGCCATCCGGCATCTTGCACGCCGCCCCTTCAAGGCCCCGCTTGAAGGCTCCCTCGAGGCCCCGCGTGTCGCTGTCGCAGTCCGCCCCGGTCTGCCCGACTGCGGGTCCGATCGGGCGCTGCTGGTTGGGGTAGGTGGGCCACCCGGACTCGAAGTCCGTGATGACGCAGCGATCCGCCGCCACGTAGGGTGGCGTGGTGTTGGCCACGCGAACCACCACGATGCCGGAGTTGGCGACGTTGCCGGCGGCGTCCTTGGCCTCGGCGCTCAGCGAGTGGTTGCCGTTGGGCACCTGCTTGCTGTCCCAGGCCAGCGCGTAGGGGGGCGTGGTGTCCGTGCCCAGCAGGGTCCCGTCGAAGAACTGCACCTGGACCACTCCGACGTTGTCGGTGGCGATGGCGGTGATGACCACCCCCCCGACCACGACCGCGGGGGCGGTGATGCTGATATAGGGGGGCGTGGTGTCCGCACCGCCCCCCGACGACATGTCGGGGGGGTGGTTGGTGCCGCCGAGGTCGGGCGGGGTGGTCATCACGCAGCTCGGCTTTCCCTCAGTCACCTCGTCGGCGCTGCAGCAGTGCTGCTGGCCGTCGGCGGCCTGCGGTCCGCAGAAGTACGACGAGGGGCACGTCGCCCCGCCGGCCTGCGGTCCGCAGTAGAATCCGTTGCCGCCGTTGGCGGCCGACGGGTCGATGGTGTAGCACCCCCCCAGCGCCAGCGCCAGGGTCATGCCCAAGCGGAGGCTGTGGTTGGTGATCGGGTGGTGAGTATTCATGCTCATTCTCCTCTTAAGTGTCGTGTGTCGTGGGTCGTCGAAAAGGGCTTTCAGCCCCAGAGCAAATAAAATACTTCTTTATATTAAAAGAAACACTCTCTTTGCTCCAGGGCAAAACCTTCTTCCTTCTTCATCCTAAAAAAGCTAATATAAGAACAATTTCTTATATTTAGACTTTGTTGTAAAAGAACGGTTGTTATATATTTTGTGTCAATTTATTTTGACAACTTTATATAATATAACACTTTTACCATTTTGTCAACCCCAGGTTGGGGATAATCACTATCAAATGTGTTAATAAATTTTGACGCATAGTATAAACTATACCCAAATTTCCCTCCCTGTCAAAAGAAAAGGGGGGTATCTTTAGGGATTGAGGGGGTTTAGAATTTTATAGATGTGCTTTTGGCGCAGACGGTAGGGGCTATACCCAAGTAGCGGGTGCGACTACTTCTATACAATGCTCCCAACCCATTCAATGTACCATTTTGTACATAGGGTGGACTGATAATCACAGTATCGTCACCGGTTTTTTCGCCTTTATTGCCAGTGCAGGCAACCGCGCATTCTCCGCTTTCGCCCACAGTTTCAGTAACAAAAGTACATAAAACTTCAATTCTGCTCCCTTGCTCATCCCAAGTACACCCCGTGTCTTGTTGCGCCTCAGCTATAAAATTTTTAATCTCCGGAGAGCATAAGCTAGGCTTTGATGATTGCTGAACAACAGGTGGTTTTTCGCTGCTTTCAATTCCGCAACCAACTTCAAGGCTAAGCGCGCCAATGATTGCTCCTAGCCCAAGTCTGAATCGTTCCATAGGTATATGTTAAAGAGTAAAATATATTTGTCTAAATTTTAAATTTAGACAAATTGTAGTTTTGAGATTTGGGTTGAAAAAAATTATTTTAGCTTAGTTTATTTTTGGTCAGTATCTTTATTTAATGGTGAAGGAATAGTTTGGCAACGAACAGCATAATACCAACGATCCTTCCCCGGAATAAAATAATTTTTTCCTTGTATCCCTGCGGGTGGGAGGAATGTAGGATCAAAAGCATGAAGTAATATCGGATCTTTTGTCCTAGCTGGATTAGCCGCATTGCAATCAACTACACAGATTCCATCAGAATTTGTGGCTGTATTTAATGATCTGCAGATATAATTTTGAAGTCCTTTATCCGTAGATATAAAACTGCATTCCACATCTTGGTTTACAGAGTCGTTTACAAAATTTTCTATATTTTTTTTATTTTATGAAAGTGTGGTAGGTATAGTAGGTTTTTGGAAGTCAATTTTTAAGTTTGTATTTTGTGTACAGCATACCAGTTGTCCAG
>CAZQNF010000109.1:0-3141 GCA_964594675.1 uncultured Gammaproteobacteria bacterium
GTAATATCCCATCCACCAATTTCTATTTTGCCGCGTGTGGGACGTTCTTCGGCAATAATAAGTTTCACGAGCGTGGTTTTGCCCGCGCCACTTTGACCGACAATGGAAACGAATTCACCAGAATTAATATGGAGATTGACATCAGTGAGACCAACAGAGGAATGTGAATAGACTTTACTTATGCCTTGAAGATTGATCATAGTAAAATAATTATAGCATATTTCAAAAAAACAAAAAAATGATCTGGGTAAGATCATTTAAAAAATATTGATGTGGAGCCTCCTGCCAGAATCGAACTGGCGCATGCGGTTTACGATACCGCCGTTCTGCCACTGAACCAAGGAGGCAAAGTGAAATTACATAACACTAATGAATTACATTTTTTGGCTCATTAAAAGCTTGTACTATTATCTCTACTACTAATTTCCAACCCACCAGACCTTCTTCCTTTATCATTGATTCAAATTTTTCCCGACGTTCATCTAAAATATTTTTAAAACCACTTGCAAAACTTCCATTTGTATCAGCCGTATATGATTCAATTTTTGCATAGTTACCACACCCTAAAGCATGCATAACATTAAATTGTAATTTGGATCGTAGATTAAATTTTTTTAAATCCGAATCTTTTAACTCTTCTTCGGTAGGCATACTAGCCATTAACCCAAGAAGTTGATTTTCTTGCTCTAATTGTCTTTGTTGTCGAGACAACCGACTACTTGACTGATCACTTTCTGGCATAGAGAATTTATTACAAAAAATAATATACTTAAAATAGCAAAAAAAGTCAATGATTTTATTTTTTTAAAGTTTGATTTCAAAATAATTTTTTATTGACAAAAGTTCTAAACCAAGCCATAGTTATTCGTAATATTATGATAAAAAATACTACAAATATACCAGACGTAAAAAACTTCGCAGCTGAAGCCGGACTGCGTTATATGCATCCTGAAAAATTAACGATCATTCGGACAAAACATGTTCGAGGTTTTAGATATTTTGATAATTCTAGAAATAAAATTTTGGACGTTGAAACTTTAAAACGTATAGAAAAACTTAAAATTCCTCCAGTTTATAGTGATGTCCATATCTGCCCATTTTCTAACGGGCATTTGCAAGCGACTGGTAAAGACGAGCGGGGCCGTACGCAGTACCTGTATCACCCAGAGTGGCGAATCGTTCGGGATGCAAACAAGTTTCATCGGATGCTTGAATTTGGACAAGTTCTCCCCCATTTACGCCGAACAATTAAAAACCATTTAAAGCTTAGGGGTTTGCCAAAGAAAAAAATTCTCGCGACTATTGTAGCACTGATTGATAAAACATTTATCCGTATTGGCAATGAGGAATATGCTAAAACGAATAAATCCTACGGCCTCACTACCATGCATAATCGCCATTCCAAAATTACTGGTGCGGATATTCACTTTCGTTTTCGAGGCAAACGCGGTATTAAACACAGTATTGATCTGCATGACCCGGAACTAGCGAAAATTATTCATAATTGCCAGGATTTGCCAGGCTACGAACTGTTTGAATACAAAGATGCGCGCGGCAAAATTCACTGCATAGAATCGAGTGATGTAAACGAATATTTGAAAAGTATCTGCAAAAATGATTTTACAGCCAAAGATTTTCGTACCTGGCACGCGACCGTACTCGCTATAAAATATTTACTTGCTTTCCCACCTTGCACAACCAAAACAGGAATGAAAAAAAACGTAACTCAAACCATCAAAGAAGTTTCGAAACATTTAGGCAATACTCCAGCCATTTGTAAAAAATCGTATATTCATCCCGGGGTTTTAGATGTTTATATGCAAGCTAGGCTAACCGATCTTTTAAGGAAATCACGGAAAAATCGTTTTACTCATCTTGGGTTAAAATCAGAAGAAAAAGCGACTCTTGTTTTTTTGGAAAAAATACAGTCATAAAATTCACACTCTAACTATGGATAATGATTTGCATCGACGTTTTTACTCGGATATTACTCCTTCGCAATTATCTCTCAAAGACCTTTTACTTCAACCCGAATCTTTTCGAGAACTGCCGGAAAATTGGGATATTATCGTAACAGATATTATAAACTCAACAGACGCATTTGAGCGAGGATTGTACCAAGAAATCAACCTTATTGCCGCCAGCTCGATTATTGCGGCGCTGAATGTAGGCAAGCGATATAATCTGGATTTTCCATTTATTTTTGGTGGAGACGGTGTAACTCTGGGTGTGCCTACACATTTAACTGCCGAAATCTGTCGACATATTTTGGGTTTAAAAACAAAAGCTCTCAAACATTTTAAACTCGATCTACGGGTGGGATTTGTGTCGGTTAAGACTTTATACGAACTCGGCAGCGAACTTAAAATTCATAAAATAAAAGTAACACAGCATTATGACCAAGCAGTTTTTTTGGGCGATGGGTTGATGCGAGCGGAAAGTATTGTTAAAAAAGAAAAGCCTGGATTAACACTTAAGAAAAAAACTGATCCGGATTTGGAGGGCCTTGAATGTCGTTGGCAAGAAATTCCTCATCCTATGTTTAAACCAGAAATAATTTCATTAATTGTTCTGCCTACGGATCATAAAAATTCAGGTCCGATATTAGCCAATATTCTGCAGTTGATCGAAAATACTTATGGCGATTTTATGACTCGCCATCCACTTTGCGAAGAAAATTTAGTTCTAAGCACGAAGCCTTCTAAGATTCATCGGGAAACACTTTTAAAAAACTCTTATTTTGCTCGATTAAGAACTGTTAAAAAACTCTTTGAGGGCTGGGTTGGGAACAAAATCTTTACTTATAAATGGAAAATTTGGGCGCTCGACGGTAAAAATTATAAACAATCACTTATGATGGCGTCCGATACCTTAAAAATTGATGGATCACTCAAGACTGTGATGAGCGGCAAAAGTTCACAGCGCATAGAACTTCTAAGTGCTTTGCTAAAATTAGAACAGGAAGGGCATATTGTTTTTGGACACTACGTTAGTTCACACAGCTTTCTTACTTGTTTTGTTTCGGATCGCCATACGCGCCATATTCATTTTTTGGATGGGAAAAATGGAGGCTATACACAGGCGTCCATAGAACTAAAGGCAAAAATGGAAAAAACTGGCAAACAATCTTAAGGTGTTGAC
>CAZQNF010000110.1:0-3130 GCA_964594675.1 uncultured Gammaproteobacteria bacterium
CAAACACTCTGTGAAGTTTATGTCTAAAATAAGGATCAAAATCAAATCCATTTCTTGATGGAGCCTGTTTAAGCTTGTTCTCTATAGAACCAGCACTCATTACAATTGCTTCTCCAGGAAAAATACCTTCTCTAAAAATATGTTCCCACAGCTCTCCTGCGGTGGCACCAGAGCCGCTGACCGGATGAACTTGTCCTAACTCTTCTGTTGTTAACGGTTTTATACCTTCTGCTCGCATTAAATCTACATATTTTTGATAATTAAAACCTTCTCCACGCTGCCATTCCACTTTATTTTTTTTCGATTCTAACTCTCCCTGCGTCTTAATCATGGTTGTTTCAGACTTAGACGCTGGCTTCCTTCCTCTTCGTGGGCTTTGTACAACTGGCGCGTTAGGCACCTTTGACTCATCAATAAATTTTATTGCGGTGCCAAACAGATCGGCTATTAATACCTTACCCGCATGTTCCCCATTCAAGCCTTCTAGCAGAACAGTACCTGACGGGTATATACCCTTAACTTGCCAGGTGGTTTCGCAAATTTTTACAAAAAACTTAGAACGTGAAAGTTCTGATTGGTTATAAGCAATTGTATCCCATATATCTTTCAAACCAATCGTATTAACGACCCGTCGGAGCCATTTGTTAATCTTTAACTTTTGCCCAACTTTTATGCCTTTTTGATCAAAACGCATCCATCTTTCAAATATGTTTCTATTTCGCCAGCCGCTCTCCCCTTCTTCTGTAGATAACACTTGTTCAAAAGAAGGGAGCGCGCCTTCATCAAAGCCTAAACCCAAGAACCTATCACGAACGCGATCGTAAATTAGCCTCCTGTATTCTTCTGGAACTTCTGAGGTAGGCCAACTTAAGTCTTCTCTTTCTCCAATGGGTTTATTAAACCATCTCTTATAAGGGGTGTCTGGCTGCGGTCGTTCTCCACTAAACTTATCCATAAAAATATCACACTATAACTTAATAAATTAATCCTAACATATTTTAATATTGGTCATCAATAGATGGTATAAGTCGTTTTTGTTTTTGTATATTTAAAACGTTACGCAGCACGAGTGAATCAAAATTTATCTCGTGGTAATAAAATTAATACTTTTAAGATAAAATCTTTAGTTAACTTTGGAATGTAGGCATACCCCCCCACTGCCTTAAATCTAGCTCTAACACCGTCCACGATGTGGAGCATCCGTACACTCATCCTAAAATAATACCTTAAAATAAGGCATATATGAGTTATAAATCAATCTAATTCTCTGGACTCAACTCTAAGTTAAGCTTATAATTATATTGTTTTTAAATAAAACAAGAAAAAATATTATATGAGAGAAAGATCAGTTGCAGTTGGTGAAAATTACAGCAAACAAAAAAAGATTCTTGATGCAGGATTGGAAGGACTGTGTAAAGCAAGTATTGAAATTCAACATTGGAGCCCAGACCCTACAGAAATTCAATACTGTATAAGTGCAAACGGGGTAATGAATGCCATTTTTAAAGCTTCCGAATTGCCCGCAGATTTGTACGAAGCTGTTTTCACGAGAACTGCCTTAAGCAGAGAAACAAAAATGAATACATGGGCAGAAAAACTTGCCCAAGAACGCCTTATGGCTATTTCATCTTTGCAAAGGGCGGGAGAAGAATCCGGTTTTCGACTTATAACTAAAGAAGAAATTGCTAACGAAATAGCACTCTTGGAATCTTTAACTTTTCGGGATAGAAGTACTGCTGATCAGTTTGAAATAATAAAAAGACAAATCATTCGATTGTCTAAGAACGCAAAACAAGTAGCGGGAGCATTAGAATTATGCAATACCTTAGAACAAACCGGGCTAACTACTCCGTTAATTTTAAAACTACGAACTGAACTTGGAGATTCTTGTCCCAAACAACCTCTGCGAGGAGATTCCTGGGAACAGGCCTATACGGAACTCGAAGAATTTTATAATAAAATTACCGTGTGGAATGATTTGTTGAAAATTTTTGAAAATTTTTCGAACACAATAACCGATTTGGAACACGTTAGGTCTATGGTAAAAACTTTAGCCGGTGAAATGCTTGACGAAGCAACAAAACTTGGCATTACTTCTGTAAAGATAGCTGATGAACGCGGACAAAAAACTATAGAAACAATCCGGACGGATTTGATGAATACTAAAAATACAGATTTTAGTTTAAAGAAAAAAATTGAAACTGTATACACGCAGGTTCAAGAAAGAAAAAAAGAAATTCATGAACTCGTAGCAAAAGCCTTTGCCGACGGCTTCATTACGGAAAAACAGAAAGATGACATTCTTTTATTACCGATTCATCAACAAGAAGAAAACCTGGATAATTACATCCGTAACATGCTCATAACTCGTCTTGAAGAAAAAGGTTTTGCTTTAAACGCAGAGCAGCTCAGCCAGATATCAACCGTCCAATTAAGGTCCCAACTAGATCAAACTATGGCATTCGAAAAAAACCTACTAGATTTTCAACGCGTCACCCCTTTGCCTCCCGATCAACTCCAATATGTTACGACACCCACAGATCCAACCGACCGTATAATTCGTTTAAGAAGAATTAGCGAGTTATATACCAACTTGAAAATAATTAGAGAAAATGGATATACTAAAACCCTCCAAGGATTACAGAATATTTTAGATACTGAAGAAAGATGTAACATAGCAGACAATTGTCAGTCGGCAATTGGTTTAATTAACCAGCGTGTTCAGGAACTTCAGAGAAAAGTCAATACAACAGGAATGTCTCCATTTTCGCAGAGCGAACAGCAGACCATGAGATCTGCCCTACAAGAAGTTGCTGATCAAGAATTAATTTTTGATCGATTGAAAATTCTAAAGGATTTTAGAGAAAAATTTCCTCATTTATTCGATTCTAGAACCCCAATTGATCCATATAAATTTTTAAAAGAAGGGATATAATTCAGTCTAAAGGATTTTTTCTATTTAATTTTCTTTAACTAATCACTACCGACACAGACAATTTTCTAGAGGTTGATAAAACCTCGTCTATAAAATACCTGGCCACGAGTCAATCATAGTAAAGCTGGAAATGCACCATACTACAGTAAGTAATACTGGAGAGTAATTTAAGCTAAACCGGGAATATACTTATAC
>CAZQNF010000111.1:0-3074 GCA_964594675.1 uncultured Gammaproteobacteria bacterium
CTATTTAGGAGCAGTAAAAAATTGGATTGAACTTCAAAATTCCGGAGAATATGAAATGTATATTTTTATTGCCGACTTACACTCTCTTAATAGCGATCTAACTCCGGAAGCGCTACGTGAATTTACACACACTGTAGCGGCGGAGATTTTGTCGTGCGGAATCGACCCAAACAAAGTTACTTTTTTTGTACAATCCCATATTCCCGAACATACTGAACTCACTTGGATTTTAACCAACACAACTCCGGTTTCCGAACTTTTCCGCATGACACAATTTAAAGACAAATCTCAAAAACAAGCCAAAAACATTAATGCGGGTTTACTCAATTACCCAATTCTCATGGCGGCAGATATCTTGCTCTACAAAGGAACGCTCATTCCTGTGGGCCAAGACCAAATTCAACATGTTGAGCTAACGCGAGATATCGCGCGATGGTTCAACAATCGTTATGGTGATTTTTTTCCCGAAGTAAAACACGTACTAACAGAAGTACCAAAAGTGATGGGCATACTCGAACCTACTAAAAAAATGAGTAAAAGCGATGGAGTAAATAATGTTATCGAACTCGCCGATGAACCTGAAGTTATTATGAATAAACTCAAACGTGCTGTAACCGCGACGAGCGGTGGAACAAGTTCACCAGGCGCAGAAAACCTCCTGCTTCTCCTCAAAACCTTTGGCCAACCAGAACAATACCAACAATTTGCCCAAGCTGAAAAAGATGGCACCATTCGCTACGGCGACCTCAAACAAACTCTTGCTACCGCCATTGCCGATTATTTTGCCGATTTCCGAGCCAAGAGAAATGAACTATTACAAGACAGAAAAAAACTCGAAGATATTCTCGCTAGCGGAGCCAAGAAAGCCCGGCAAGTGGCCGAACAAACCATGGTTGATGTGAGAAAACTCGTTGGCATCCGTTAGTTACCAACCATTTTGGCCCATACCAACGAGCCAATCAGCGCGCCCCACAAAAGAACAGAAAAAATAATTACCGGGATAAAAGCCCCAGCCGTTTGCTCGGCTGGGAGTTTTTTTCGAGCGATATACCACATTACCAAACGCACCAACGGAAAGATAAACGCTCCATACAGCATAAAACGACCAAACAAATATTGGTACTCAAACGCGCAACCAGCTGTCGCAGGTGGATAATTCCCCACCCAATAGAAAAACGCCCCAAACACTATTACTCCTACATCTACCAAAATATAGCTGGGATGAGTAGACGGGAAAAAATAAGTGCTTTGTCCTAAAAAGGGATTGGTCGCTATAATACTCCCCACACGCATACTCGGCCGAAAAGAAACCTTTCGAAATGTCGGAACAACTATTCCTTTCATCACCGCCCAGACACACAACGATCCTAAAATTACTGATGCGATATCCGTTCCGCCAAGCGTAGCAAAGGGTTCACAAACGTTCAGCCAGCCATAATGCACGATAAAATCTGCAGCTAACGAAGCAAAGCAGGACATGGCAATCATTTCAAAAAAAATGATCTGGCACAGCGAAGCGACTCGCATTAAATAACTCATACAATAATTTTCAACAAAAAATAATAAAACTTACACGTTTTTTACTCCCCCTCACCCCAATGGAAAAAATTGTCAACACCTTCACCCTGTGGTACACTTGAGGCATTATTATAAACTTTTTCTATGGAAACATCCACTCAAAATAAAATCGTTGTTTTACGCAATCTGTATTTTTACCTGGTTTCGTTTGTAACGCTCATGATTATGGTCTTTGCCGGGTCAAGTTTTGTTAACGCTCTCCTGCGCACCTATGTTTTTACCGCGGCTAACCCTTATATGTATTACCCACCAGCCACCCCTGTACCAACTCTAGAATGTCAAAATGCTAACGCCTCAACCAGCACTCAAGCCATGTGCGCTCAACAAAAAGCGGAACAGGAAAAGCAAGAACTTGCTAATCGCGAAACCCAAGAAAAACAAGCCAAAGCTCAAAATCAACAAGAGATCGTTAACAACCTCACCCTGCTCATTATCGCTCTCCCCCTCTTCGTCTTCCATTTCCGTGCTGCTCGGAAGGAAGTATAAATAATTACAAAAATTGCTTAAAATATACATCAATCTTAAACTTAACAAAAATATGAGGGGTTTAGAATTTACAAAAGCAAAAGCACTCGCTGCAGGATTGTTCGCTCTCGCTACCACCGAAGCATGCGCGCCAACAGATGGATATAGGGTTCCTGACAGTTTAAAAGGGAAAATGACTGGCGCAGAGTATGATGTGCTTTCAAGAAGAAGAGAAACTGAGATAACTATCTCAGAAAATATACAGCTCGGTTACCTCTTAGAAGATATTAATCGTGTTTTAAATCCAGCGTACGAACCTGAACCACCAGACGAAGGAAGGAGTAATTACATTTCTCCTAAAGGTCTCTTGCAAAGAGCAGAAGAAATAGCAGCGCACCTTCCCGGTCGCATGCAATGTCCATGCCCCCAAGATCTTGTGGGCGGGGCTAAAGAAGCACTACTCGAACATCTTACAAAGGCCTCTAATGAAAAGGATCCTGCAAGAATAAAACAAGAATTACTCAATGCCAAAGCAGCATTAAGAGATTTACGGACGAATATGAGCACTCTAGCGGCCTCCGAAGCTTTTAGAATGGTTGATTATCTTTTGGATAAAACCGGTCCGAGCGAAAAAGTCAGAGGAGCTTTTCATGACTATAGAGCACAACAAAGAGCCAAGGGGAAAAACACAACTAACCAGCCAGAATAACAAGGAAATACTTTTTGCATTTACAGCAACCAGTATCACAATTTATGAATATTTTTTTGCTGGGCGCAAACCATCTTCCTTTCCCTGAAGATGGTTTTTTCAACATCTGGATTTATTGGTTTACACCACAATACAATAATATATTGCCTTATAATCTCGCTTTTGTTAAGCTGTAAAAATTACAGAGGTGATACCAACATTATGGATCGTTGCATAAAACCAAATTTTGAAATACAAACCGTTATTGATCAAAAACCTTTTACCAATCAAGCGTTTTCATCTTTTTTTAAAGAATGGTGCAAAATCAATAATTCATTCGCAC
>CAZQNF010000112.1:0-3014 GCA_964594675.1 uncultured Gammaproteobacteria bacterium
TCCGTTAAATCGCGGTGTTTGCACCAAGGTGTATACCACTACTCCAAAAAAACCAAACTCAGCTTTGCGTAAAGTCGCCAAAGTCCGTCTCTCTAACGGTACCGAAGTTATCGCTTATATCCCTGGTGAAGGTCACAACCTCCAGGAGCACTCCATCGTTCTTTTGCGCGGTGGACGTGTAAAAGACTTACCTGGTGTACGATACCATATCGTACGCGGTATTTATGATACCCAGGGTATCGCTACTCGCCGCCGCGGACGCAGTATTTACGGCAGCAAACGACCAAAGGCCGCTAAGAAATAGTTTTAAACCAATTTATTTATAATTTTTGAATAATGAATAACGAATTATAAATCATGTCGGGTTGTACCGCTTGATTCTTAATTCAAAATTCTTAATTCCCCATCAAATATATGAGAGGAAAAAAAGCCAAAAAGAGAGATATAGCGGCCGATCCAAAGTACGGTAACGTGCTCTTGGCCAAATTTATCAACCACATCATGATGCACGGTAAAAAAACCGTAGCTCAGGCCGTCGCTTATCAAGCTCTTGAGAAAGTTGCCGAATCTACCAAACAAGATCCAGTAAAAATCTTCGAAGAAGCTATTAAAAATGTTCAACCCCAGCTAGAAGTTCGTTCCCGTCGCGTGGGTGGAGCCAACTACCAGGTACCAATGCCGGTTCGTGGTGAACGCCAATGCGCTTTGTCTTTCCGCTGGATTATTGGCGCTGCTCGTGCTAAAAAAGGCCAGCCTATGCACCTCAAACTTGCTACTATCCTTATTGACAGTCAACAAGGACTTGGAGATGCTATAAGGAAGCGCGATGACATGCACCGCATGGCCGAAGCTAACAAAGCCTTCGCTCACTTTGCCCGTTTCACGAGTTAATTCTTTTTGTCAGCTTTGTTTTTAAAGCCAAAATCTTGTTTGCAAATAGCAAGATTTAAGAATTACGAATTATGAATTATGGCTACAAAATTTGCTTAATTCTTTATTCTTAATTCATTATTCTAAAATTTTTTATGCCTCGTCAATATACTCTTGCTCAGACGCGCAATATCGGTATCATGGCCCACATCGATGCGGGTAAAACTACCACGACCGAGCGTGTTCTGTTCTATACCGGAAAAAAACATAAAATCGGTGAAGTGCACGAAGGTGAAGCTACCATGGACTGGATGGAACAGGAAAAAGAACGCGGTATCACAATTACTTCGGCCGCTACCACTTGTTTCTGGAAAGGACATCGTATCAACATTATTGATACTCCTGGTCACGTAGACTTTACCGTAGAAGTAGAGCGCTCACTGCGCGTCCTAGACGGCGCCGTAGCCGTATTTGATGCTTCTCAGGGTGTAGAACCGCAATCTGAAACCGTTTGGCACCAGGCTGATAAATATAACGTGCCTCGCATCGCTTTTGCCAACAAAATGGACAAAATCGGCGCTGATTTTTACATGACTCTCAGCTCTATCCACGAGCGCCTCACGACTCAGGCCTATGCTATCCAACTGCCAATCGGTCAGGAAAGTTCGTTTAGCGGCTTAATCGATATTATTGAAGAAAAAGCCTATAAATTTGAAGGTGAAAAAGGCCAGAATATTATTGAAATTCCAGTACCGGCTGATATGATTGATCTCATGGCCGAACACCGCGCCAAGCTCGTCGAAAAAGTGGCTGAAGCCAGTGACGATATGATGAATCGCTATTTAAACGGTCAAGCTTTCTCTGTTGAAGAAATTCGTCAAGCTATTCGCGTGTTAGTTATCAAAGGCGAAATGTATCCAGTTCTCTGTGGTTCGGCTCTGGCCAATATCGGCGTGCAGTTTATGCTTGATGGAGTTACTGCGTACCTTCCTTCACCGCTTGACGTACCAGATATCCGTGGTACCCACCCAGAGACCGAAGCCGAAGAAATCCGTAAAGTAGCCGACAACGAACCATTCTGCGCCCTGGCTTTTAAAGTAGCAACCGATCCGTTCGTTGGAAAACTTATCTTCTTCCGTGTCTATTCCGGAACCATTGCGGCCGGCAGTTATATTTTCAATTCTTCTACTGGTAAAAAAGAACGTCTCGGCCGTATCGTACGTATGCATGCCAACAGTCGCGAAGACGTAGATGAAGTTTTCTCTGGAGAAATCGCAGCCGCTATCGGTCTTAAAGATGTTGGAACCGGGGACACGCTTTGTGACGAAAACAAACCGATCGTACTCGAGCGCCCAACGTTTGCTGAGCCAGTTATTTCTATGGCTATCGAACCAAAAACGAAAGCTGACCAAGAAAAGATTGGTCTTGCCATGCAAAAACTCGCTGAAGAAGACCCAACTTTCAAAGTTCATACTGATCTTGAAACTCTCCAGACCATTATTTCTGGTATGGGCGAACTTCATCTTGATATCATCGTTGATCGCATGAAGCGCGAATTTAAAGTGGAAGCCAATGTTGGTGCACCGCAAGTTGCCTATAAAGAAGCGATCAGAAATTCCGCTGAAGCAGAAGGCAAATATATCAAACAATCCGGTGGTCGCGGACAATACGGACATTGTTGGTTGCGTGTTGAACCGCTTGAAGTTGGCAAAGGTTTTGAATTCGTTGATGATGTTAAAGGGGGTTCTATTCCACGCGAATTTATCCCAGCTATTGAAAAAGGTATTAAAGAAACACTTACTCGCGGTATCCAAGCTGGTTACCCAATCGTCGACGTTAAAGTTACCTGTTACGATGGTTCTTACCACGAAGTCGACTCGAGTGAAATCGCTTTTAAAATGGCCGGATCTATGGCCTTTAGAGCGGCTTGTCTTAAAGCTCATCCGGTAATTCTTGAACCTATCATGAAAATTGAGGTTCTCACCCCAGAACAATACATGGGTGAGGTTATCGGCGACTTAAATAGTAAACGCGGACAAATTCAGGAAATGACTGACCGCGGTAAACTCAAAGTTGTACGCGCGCTCGTACCACTTGCCAACATGTTTGGTTACGTTGGAGCTTTGCGCAGTATGACCCAGGGT
>CAZQNF010000113.1:0-2962 GCA_964594675.1 uncultured Gammaproteobacteria bacterium
ATATACTTCTTCGTCAGTTGCTTCAGGACGAGCATAACGAATATTTTCGAGAATACTACGATGAAACAAAATCGGGTCTTGAGGCACGAAGCTGATATTTTTCCACAAACTTTCTTGGGTAATTTTGTTAATCTCTTTATCGTCAATAAAAATTTTCCCACTGGAAATTTCGTGCAAACGCAAAAGAAGTTTGATAGTGGTAGATTTTCCCGAACCACTTGGCCCAACGAGAGCGATCTTTTGCTTGGGCTGAACCGTAAAACTCAAATGATCAAAAATTTTCCTAGTTTCATGATAATAAAAACTTACATCTTTAAATTCAATTTTTCCGCCTACATACTCCAAATTTTTGGCTTGAGGAATATCGTTTATTTCATGTGGCGTAGTAAGTGTAACCGTCATCTCTTGGGCATTGGCAATAGTAGTAAAGATACTGCGAATCTGACGAGCTAGCCCCCACACTGTATTAAAAATCGTTAAAATATAGGCTTGTATTAGAACCAAATCCCCTACTGATAAAACTCCACGTTGCCAGAGTCTTATCGCAATATAAAAAATACCGACCTCAAGCACAATCATCAAAAAAGATTGAAATGCTTCAAAAGCCGCATCAAGATTCCAAATAAAAAGCAGCAAATTAAAATTTTTCTTGGCTAAGTTTAAAAAACTTTGTGTTTCAGTTTGATAACCATTAAACAATTTAACATTGGCATGATTACTGATAGTGTCTGAGAGAAGTCCGTTATATTCACTTTCCACTTCACTGTGTTTTGTATCGTATTTTACTTTATAGCCTGTTAAAAACCAGTTAACCACTAGAAATAAAACTATCCATATCAAAAGAGCAACGCCCAACCAAATACTTCGGCTACTTAGAATTAACAAAATAAGCAATGTTTCAAATGCTGCCGGAATAAAATTCCAAATGATACGATCGTTAATATCTTCATATCCGCGAACAAACCAGTTAACTCTTTTTACCAGTGAACCAACAAAATTATCACTAAAATACGAAAAAGAGTGTTTTTGTAAATAATTAAAACATCGTGTCGCAATTTTAATATTTATGAGAGCAACTAGTCGGCTATTGCTAAAATTTGCAATCCGCCATGATACCCAACGTCCAATTTCTATTCCTGCTACTATATATAAAACTTTAATCAAATCTGGGGCAATGATATCTCTTGTACCTGGACCGGCAATAATATCAAAAATTTTTTTGAAATAGAAAGGTGTCAAAGTAGTAAACACGGCTCCTCCTAGGACAGAAAATAGCACTAAAATTAAAAGCCAGGCATGTTCCTGTGTATGCTGCCAATAAATTTTCCAGGTAAGTTTATGAGTGGCTTTCATACCTATTTTGGCTTAAGAAAGCCTAGTATAACATAAAAAGCCTTTTTTTTCAAGGGAAAGGCTTTTATACAAGCTACTTATGCTGGTAAATTACGATATTTTTTGCTTACTTTCTCGCGACTTAGAGCTCGTTCTAAGGAAGCGGCAACGAGCGCGTACTCTTGATCGTTTTGGATTTGACCTTCTTTCATCGTCTTCATGGCTCGTTCTTTGGCTTGCACAACACGATCTAAGTTAATTTCTTCTGGACGTTCAGCGGCATCAGCGAGAATAGTGATGGAATTATCAGGTTTTATCTCCGCAAAGCCGCCAGATAACGCCAAATAAAACTCTTGTTTATTTATTACATATTTTAACTCACCAGCTTTCAGGTTGGTAATAAGCGGAATATGGTGTTGAAGAATGGTAATTTGCCCTTGCTCGGTCGTTAAAGTTACCTGATCCACTTCTTCAGAGAGTAAAATTCGTTCGGGGGTAATAATTTTGAGCAGCATATAAATTTTCTAATTTTTTCATTTAAAATCTCCTCCTATAAAATCAATAATTTGTCTTTTAGTAGCTTCGGAACAAATGAAGCGCAGATTATTTTCTATGCATTTTAACATAAAAAGTAAATGGGGTTTGCTCAATCTGTTCCAATCATTATTCAGACTATCTGCTATAATCGGCAAAAAATTTTCTGGTCCATTGATTCTACTGCGGTGTAAAGACGGAGGTTGAGAAATACATATAGATGTAGCCCCAAGATGTAATCCGTTTTTAAGTACTAGTGTATTATTTCCTGGAGACAATTTACTTTCTGGGTCATAACTAAATTCTATTGGTTCAAGACCCCCTTCTTCCCAAGAACTGAACTGATGTTGTGCTGACTTTATAGAGATAGAAGTGCTCAAAGTAAAACCTAAATCTAAAATTGCTCTCACATTACTTAAAACTGTTTCTGGAGTTAAAGCTGGTTTAAGAGGATCAAAAGATTCAACGAGACGAATAGCCGCTTGCGCTTCAAGCGAAAGAGGAATTTCTTGCATTTCATATTTCCCACTTTCAGGAGTTATCGGAGGTGAAAACATTCTTTTTAACTCTGAAAATATACTGGGCATAATTTTAATTTATTTTACTTCATCAATCCCACCTTTCATATAGAAAGCTGATTCTGGTTTGTCGTCGTGTTTACCGTCTAAAATTTCTCTAAAACCACGGATGGTTTCGGCAATGGTCACATATTTACCTTCAGCGCCGGTAAAGACTTGGGCCACGAAGAACGGCTGGGACAAAAATTTCTGGATACGGCGAGCGCGAGCAACCGTTACCTTGTCTTCATCACTCAGTTCTTCCATACCCAAGATAGCAATAATATCTTGCAAATCTTTATAGCGCTGCAATACTTTTTGTACATCAAGCGCAGTGCGGTAATGCTCAGCGCCAACTATATTTGGATCAAGAATGGTTGAGTTAGAATCCAGTGGATCAACTGCCGGATAAATACCAAGCTCGGAGAGCGAACGATTCAACACAACTGTAGAATCAAGGTGAGCAAAGGTGGTAGCTGGGGCTGGGTCAGTGAGGTCATCGGCTGGCACGTACACGGCTTGTACCGAAGTAATAGAAC